>DATKTE010000097.1:0-10504 GCA_035531295.1 Alphaproteobacteria bacterium | reverse complement strand
CCTGATCTCATTTCTTTTTATTAGGTACTCGTACATATATGCGTCTCTTGCTGAAAATCATGGCAAGCTTGATTTTGCCTACAACACGTATCCTGAAGACAAGTATTAAGTTTTTTAAAATCACATGTTTTTGTAGAACTTTTATTAATACAATTTAGGGATGCACAATTATTATAACAATCTATACATTTTTTATAGCAATCGATACAGGATATGCTTGCCTGAGCTAAACTTATAGATAAGAGTAGACTTACGAAAAAAACAAAGGAAGCGCATGCTAATTTCATTTTCCCTCCCTTTATTTTTTGAGCACTTTTAAAGTGCATCTTTCAATTCTATACCTGAATTTATTAAAGTATGCTTAATTCTTATCAGATCGAGCCATAGCTCGCGCTTTTGACTGGGAGATCGCAACGAGAGGTGAAAAGCTTGAGAGAGCCTCATTCTTGTGATATCTTCAAGCATTATGAATTATAAGATCGGGGAGAAAAAAATGAAAAAGAGCAGCCTATTGATATGTGGACTTGCCCTTTGTTTATTAGGAAGCGTCCAGCTCGAAGCTATGAGAGACCCGCAACAATGTACCGTGGGACAATACCCCCCTCAATGTCCCTCAGGACAAACGTGCGCCTTCGATCCTTATCTCGACGGTGGTGGTATATGCTGTCCCAGTGGCAGTAACTTTGCATGCGATTTGCATTGCTGCCCTCCAACCACCTGCTGTGATGAGACCAATGCCACCTGTACTTCATCTGCTTGTGGAGTTTCCCATACTAAAAAATCAGCTCCAAAGTCTCAGTGAAGAGGTAATTATTTAGAGAGCATCTCGCAGCTCAACACCTGCTTCAAGCAGTGTGTGCTTGATCTTAATGAGATCGAGCCATAGCTCGCGCTTTTGGCCAGGGGAGCGTAATAAGTAAGCCGGGTGGAAAATAGCAATAACCTTCATTTTTTTGCCCGCCTCAGAGGTATAGTCTTTCCAGGCCCCCCGAAGGCGCATGATGCCATCACGACTTCCCAAAAGGGTTTTGGTGGCTGTTCCTCCAACAAGAATCAGGAAGTCAGGGCTGACAAGAGCAATATGACGCCGCACAAAGGGCAGACATGCATCCGCTTCTCCGGGAGTGGGTTGACGGTTACCAGGGGGGCGCCAGGGAATAATATTGGTGATATAAAAGCTTTGACGGGTTAGACCGATCGCTGCAAACATTTTATCGAGAAGCTGTCCACTCTGTCCCACAAAGGGAAGGCCTTGCCGGTCCTCATCTGCACCTGGGGCTTCACCAATCAACATGACACGCGCTTTTGGATTGCCATCGCCAAAAACAAGGTTGGTCGCCGTGTATTTTAAGGCGCATCCTTCAAAGGCTGTTAGGGCTGCTTTTAGCTCTTCGAGGGTTTGAGCCGATTGGGCCGATGCATTGGCAGTCATATTGGCGGTCTTGGGAGAGATGAGCGGCGCAATCTGCGGCCCTTTTTTTTCTTCGAAAGCGGGCGGCGTAAGACCAAGTGTATCCTCAATTTCCAAGAAACGGTTATGAGGGGTTGGAGAAATCACTTCATCCACGCCTGCATCCTTGTAAATGGATAAAAGCGTCTTTAACTTTTGAGAATCAATCATCCTTTTTTCATAGCACACGTCTTAAAAGGCGTCATGTGGAAATTAATTCAGTCTTTTAAGGATGCTTTTTATGCTTTGATTCCTGACAAGTAAAAGTGGTCCCGCTTAAAGTACAATCATAGAGCTTCGCGCCGCCCCTTGGTGCTAAAAATAAATTAAAATATGTGGTTCCTGTGGAAAAAATTAGGCCAGAAAAATCAAATTTATATTCGCAAACTGGTCCATCTAAATATCCGAACTCTGCACTCTTAAGAGTTGCTGATTCTAAATTATATTCCTTTGAATCTCGTACAGCATGCGCATTGATACCACCATTCCAAGTTATTGTAAGAGCGGGAGAAACGGTCTGAACATAATCAGCACCAAAGAATAATTCCTGAGTCGCTGGGCGATAAATATAACTACTTTGGGAAGGAATAATATGACCCTTATTAAACTTACTCACATCTAAAGTCTCTGGGCAGCTAAAAGTAGCAACAGCATTTGCTGTTTCTCCCATTCCAATCAATCCACTCATGCCGAGTGAGAATATAAATGCTTTTTTCATGTTACTTTCTTCCTTTATTAAAATATTTTCATGTATTTAACTATAACATTAATATGTTAATTTAAGATTAAAATTGGATCGAGCTTACTTTAAAGAGCTAAAATTGCTGAAAATTATTTTTGCAAGCTCAAAAGGCGTCATGGTGAAATTACTCACCCTAAGCTGATCCTCACAAGAACTCCTGTTTAACTGGATCGACTGCAGCCCCCAATTAAAAGAATTCCTAAGACGCAGGAGTAGGGCAAGTAAAAGTAGACCCCTCTAAACTGCAATCATGAACACTGTCCGTCATAACCGACTCCTGAATAGATTTGGCTCCACCAGGAAACAATAGACCAGTGAACTGCCATTCATAAATACACTCAGGGATATCGGTCAATCGTCCTGGAGGAGAGAACAAATTTGCACCGATAAATTTCACTGAATCCAGCTTATACGATGGAAAATCAGGGTTGTCAGGGTTGTCTGATCTAACCCCATAAAATACATGTTTTCCCTTCCACTTTAATTTGACTGTTTCATCTAATGTTGAAATTTTAGTTTTAATAGATAAGCTAGATAAAAGAGGATTTATAATATCTCCCACAAATATATAACTATTATTACCCGTCCCTTGATGATACGTAGTCGCATGTAGATCTGGACAATTAAATTGTATAGCATCTGCAGCTTGCCCCGCTCCTATCAACCCAGCTATAGCTAGCATAAATATTAGCGCTTCATTTTTCATTTTCTTCCTCCAAAACTTATTATAATTTCTCTTTTTTAATTAATAACATCAAACTGTTAATATTGTGTTAATATAGAATTAACCATATGCGAATACGCATGTTAAATTATATTTTTTCAATAGTTATAAGTGGTTAGTGGATCATGTAAGCATGGGATAGTAGATGGATGGCAATGAATAAAATCATTCGCCATTATTGCTATTGAACATAATGCTTTAAAAACTGATCTCGGCTTTCCCAGCGCAAGATGTCATCGGTTTGAGTACTTTCAATAAAAATGAAATTCTCGTCATAGTTTTCTAATTTATGGGGAGAAGGCGATTCGCCCAAGAATCTGCCTCCTTGACCTTTGCCGATGTAAGCACCGATGCCACTTTCACCATGACTCACAAGGACAAGAGCGATAGAGTTAGGATTCCGATCTCCTGTCAAAGGGGGCGCTAGAACGCTCCCCCCCTCTTCCTTATTTATGGTAATAAAGCCACCTCGTTCATTCCGAAGAGTCGTATCTTTTTTAGCAAATTCTGGCTCAACCACATAGGTCATGAGGCGCTTAAACCCGTCCCTGGCATAAGTTTCGCTGATACCAAGAGTTTTAAAGGGAAGAATACCCTTTGCCTTTTGACCACGACATTGCACTTGGGAAAGTCCATAATCCACACCCGTGACCTGAGGATCAGCGGGACACGGAAATTTTTTGTTTTTCTCCACATAAGCTGCAATGGCATTGAGCGCATAATCTTGGTGGGTCCGCGTTTTGAGAATGGCTGTCCGGCTGAGATGAGCCGTCAGAAGAGGTAAACTAACGCCCCCTATGATTCCTAAGATCACAAGAACGATAGCCAGTTCTAGAAGAGAAAAACCAGCTTCGCGGGAAAAATTAGAGTTGGAAGAGGAGAACACAGGAAGCCTCGTGACTTTCAATGTTGTAAGTGCCATCTTCCTTGACGCATGAATGGGCTCCCACATCAGAACCATCGACGGCTCGGACCTTCCCCGAGGTGGGATGACCGTTATCCATTTTTTTATCAATGCTCATGGCTTGACCGGGTGTTAATAATCCCCCGTCTCCATGGTCTCCGTGCTTTTTCCCAAGAATGAACCAAAGACCACCGAGCCCATGGGGATTGTTCTCAACGGTAAACCCGCCTCCTAAGGAAGATTCGGGGGCCCCCTTTCCAAAATCTCCGACGTTTTCCTCGCCTCCCGGTCCTGGGCTCCCAATGAACCCGGCTCCTGCTAGATGGGACCAAAAGGCTAAAGCCTCGCTCCCTGAGGCAAGCCCTGCCCCTTCAACAACACCATTTCCATTACCGTCTCGAAGGCTTGCGTTAATTTGGAGAGAAGCTTTGTTAAAATCTCCTGGCAGAGCATCATATTTATCAAGAAAGGCACTGGTTGCCATTTTAAGTTCATTAAGCTGAGACATAACGCGTTTGAGGCGCGCGCTTTCTATCAAATCTTTCCCTTTTAAAACACCCCCCATCAAAAGTCCCATAATGATCAGGACAACAGCCAATTCGATCAAACTAAAGCCTGCTTGACGCGCGTGTTTTTTCAGCTTCTTCATTCTCTCCCTCCTTTTTGGGAGGTATTCTGCCCCCTTCTTCCTGAGAGGTAAAGTATTTTAATGAAAGAAATTAAATGAAGTGAATGCGCTTAATAACTTCACTAAATATTTTTTTGCAAGGCTCTCTTAGTGAATTTAATACCAAATAAGTAAATTAATTTAACCGGACGGCGTCATCCCGGAATTTAAAAAATCTTAGGCGAAAGCCTTAGATTTTGTTAATACCCGGGACCCAGGACTTTCTGTGGTACAAAGTTTTCTCTAGGTCCCGGATATTAAAAAACCCTAACGCTCCCCCCAAAAGGGTAGCAAAGGGTTTTTAAATTCCGGGATGACGCACTGGGGATTAGCCAGTTTATTTTTCCTAATTGGTATAAGTTTCTGAATCGTCACGCCCACTTTGTGGGCTCGCGAAGATGTCTCTATCTTTAGATGGTAGCTCTCTTAAATTCGATCATTCTCAAAAGTGCCGTCAAAAAAACAAGGAACGAAAATAGACATGCTAAAATCTGAAAGTAATCATAGAAAAGAATCATGGCTCCAAAAAAACCAAAGGCTTCCGGTCGTTCTATAAGACCAGGACTATAGTGAAAACTTTTATGAGATTCATTTTTCGAAAAAATACCAACGACGAGAAATGAAGTTATGCAAATAAGCATGCTCCCCAGCATTAAAAAGCATGCTAATGCGCGAGTTTCCGGTGAAATCAGGAAGAGACCCAGAACAATTGCGAATTCGACCACTCTATCACCAATAATATCCAGTGCTGTGCCAAAAGGGGTGTCTTTATGAAACAAACGCGCAACTGTTCCATCGAGCGTATCCAAAAGGCCTGAAACCACTAATAGGATAAGGGCAAGTGTTGAGTGATTAAAAAGAAGAGCAGGGAAGATACCAACACCCGTTAGAATACTTAAGATTGTTACGGCATTGGGAGAGAAAATTTTTCCCAGCAATCTTGCAAGAGGGTCGCCTAAAATCCTCTGGAAACTTGGTCTTATATAGGATTCAATCATGAGAGGACCTTCATTAAAAATCGAACAAGTTTTCGGGTACGTGGGGAAAACAAAAGAGGGGTATAAAAGGACCCTGCAACTCTTTTGTTAATTTCCGAAAGAGTAGGATAGGAAACAATCGCATCGGCAAGCGCCCGTATTTTAAGATTCTTTTCGATCGCAAGGCTCCAAGGGAGAATGAGCTCACCCGCATTTTCACCAATAATAGAAACGCCTAAAATCTGGCCTTTTGGAGTCGTTGAGACTTTAATAAAACCTTCTGTCTTTCGTTCAGCTTGAGCTCGATCATTGTCTTTATATGGCCAGTATAAAGTTCTACTGTTAGGGGGAATGTCCCCATGTGTTAGACCAACATGAGCAACTTCTGGCTCTGTAAATGTTACCCAAGGAACCGCCTTATAATCTACTTTTGAAGGCAGATGAAACAGACAATTCTTTATAACAACTCCCGCATGGTATGAAGCCATATGAGTAAATTGATAACCACCGATCACATCCCCAATGGCATAAATCTTTTTGTTAGAAGTGCGCAACCGCCGATCAACCACAATGCCTCTTGGAGAATATTGAACTCCTGCGTTCTCAAGGCCTAAATGATCCACGTTAGGTCTACGCCCTGTCGCCATTAAAAGGTGAGAGCCTTCTATGGTTATTTCTTTGCCACCATATTCAACTTTAAGATGTAAAGATTTTTTTTCTTTCGAAACTGAAAGCGCTTTTGCGCCTTCATAGATGTTGATCCCATCCCCTTTCAAACGCTGGCGTAACACCTCGACGACCTCAGGATCCTCTCTGGTAAGAAGTGTAAAAGCTTCCAGAATCGTTGTTTTAACGCCAAGAAGGCGGTAGGCTTGGGCGATTTCGCACCCGATGGGGCCTCCACCCACAACAATTAGATGGTCTGGTTTTTCTTTTATATTAAAAAGGGTTTCATTTGTCAGATAGGGAACATTTTCAATTCCCTGAAGGGGAACAATGGCAGGAGAAGATCCTGTTGCAATGATAAAATACTTGGCTTCAATCTGGGTATTGCCTGCCTGAACAAGAGTGGGAGAAAGAAAGTGAGCTTTGTCTTGAATCACATGAACGCCCAACCCCTCAAATCTCTTCACAGAATCTTGAGGAGCAATTGTTGCAATGACTTCATGAATGTGGCGATGAAGCTCTTTAAAGTTTATTTTTGGCTCTTCTTCTTGGATGCCAAAAGCACCGGAGGTGCGAAAGACATTGGCTCGTTTTGCGGCAGCTATAAGCGATTTAGATGGAACGCATCCGTAATTTAAGCAATCTCCGCCCATCTGTCGTCCTTCGATAAGAGCAACACTCACTCCCAGCTGGGCAGCACCGGCTGCAACGCTCAACCCCCCCGAGCCAGCGCCAATGACGCAAAGATCAAACTTCAGTGTTTCCATTTTTTTTCTTTCTTTTATTGTAGATAATGGGAAGGAGAGAAAGTAAAGCAAGTCCCAAAATGGGAAGAAAGATTTCGGGCTTGAAAATAATATAAACGTCTGGCGCACGACCTTGATCTAAGAGGGCACCAAGACCATTTCCCAAAAGGGAGTAAACAAACGTGCCAGGAATGATACCGATCAGAGTTGCAAGAACAAAAGTCCGAAGCGGCACGTTTAAAAAGGCCGCAGCAATCGTTACCGCCCAGAAAGGGAAAATGGGTATGAGTCTTAAGGAGAGAAGGTAAGAGAACGCATTTTTCTGAAAACCCGCTTCCATTTTTTTTATCCAAGGAGTTGCTTTCTCTTGAAACAGTTCACCAAGAGTTGTTTTGATGATGAGGAAAAGAAGCGTTGCTCCCAAAGTCGCACATAGATCCACAACAATAAGACTGACGAAGGGTCCGAAGAGAAACCCACCGAGAATCGTTAGAAAAGCAGAGATGGGAAGGGAGGCCGCAGCAACAAGGACGTACAGAGTCCCAAATGTTAAAATAGAAAGAAAATAATGCTGAGCAACAATATCTTTTAGAAGGTGACGATATTCTTGAAGAAAGGAAAAACGAAAATAGTTTCCAAATCCAAATAGATAAAATGAAAGAATGATAAGGCCCAAGACGACGAGAGGTCCCCATTTTTTCAAATTCTTTATCAAGACAGCTTTCCTCCCTGATTTCCACTTTATAGTATGCCTGAAAAATGGAGATGATTCTACGCGTTTTGATCAGATGGCCAATTTTGAAAAAGCTTCTTGAAGCTGGGCAATTCTTTCTCGCATTTTGCAAGAATCGTAAACTGTACTTATACCACTATTCCATACGGGGTTTGGCCAAGCGGGGTCATTGTCATAGCGCACGATTACATGGATATGTAGCTGCGGAATAATATTCCCGAGACTCGCAACATTAAGCTTCGTTGGCTGAAACAGGCAACGCATCACTTGGCTGGCTAGGGAAATTTCTTCCATGAGCAAATTGCGACTTGCGAGATCTAAATCAATAATCTCTATGACTGACTCTTGCTTGGGGATCAGAAGAATCCAGGGAAACGCCGCATTATGGCTAAGGTGCACTTGGCACAGTTTTAAATCGGTGACAAACGTGGAATCAAATTCGAGCCGGGGGTCAAGATGCATGAAGGAGCCTGGCTGCTATTTGGCCAATTTTATAAAAATAAAGATTTGTTGACTCGTCTTTTTCCATTTTTTCAACTTCCTTTATCATAGCTTGAGAACCCTCTCGTGTGAGTTTTTCGTTTTTTACTAAGGCTTCTTCAATACTCTTCATTCCTAATGAGAAAAAACGGCGCTTCTTTTGGGTATCCAATTTTGGTTGAGCACCTTGATCGCTGATAATTGTAAATCCATTTTTCATTAATAAAACGCCTAAAATTTTTGCGATCGTAAAATTTGACTTTTGGAGGTCTTCCTGCAGGTCATCTACTTTTCTTACGTAAGCTAAGCGTGCGTCTTTGGGATCGCTAGCAATAGTATTATTTCCCGCTAGCTCTTCAACGAGGAGAAATCCTCCAGGTTTTAACACTCCCTTAATTTGATCAAGGGCTTGAGTAACATCCTCTAAATGAATAAAAAGAAAACGTACGTAGACAACGTCATAGTTATCTCTAAACTCAGATAAATCATACACTGAAGCTTTTTGAAAATGTAACCTCTTCAGATATTGACTGGATATAAGATCCTGAGCGATAGCAAGCTGCTCTTCATTAAGGTCAGTCCCAGTGACACTTCCTTTTTCTCCAACAATTTTTGCAATTTCCTGGCTCATTAAGCCAATTCCGCATCCAACTTCTAATACTTTCTGTCCTGGTTTTATATATTTTTTCAAGAACGGAATGGAGTAGGGGTTCGTAATTTCATTTAAAAGAAGCAGTCTTTCATAATCCTTCTTCCCGGTTTCAAGGAGATAGTTATCATTTTCTTTTGTTTGACGGAGTGCTTGTGCAAAATCCATAATAGGTAATTGAAATATGGTCATTATTAAAAATGCCTTCTCCGTTAAACCGTTCATTGCATGCTCGTCTTTTATAACGCCCTTGATAATTCTATGCCATGCAGTAATGGGAATACAACTAGGAAGATGATTCTAAGTATTAACGATTCATAACTGTTTATATAAAGCATATTAATAAATTTTTAATAATGGAAAATTATAATAAAAATCATTAAATAAAATAAACCGTTTTTATAAACGCCGCGAAAAAGGGGACTTCAATGCGAAAAACATTTCAACATTCTCTTGTTGCTTTAACGACACTCTTATTACTGAGTGCAAACGTTAGTGCAGCTGTGAAAGGGACAAAAAAAGGAAACCTTAAAAACTGTCAGCCTTCAGGTGACACTTGCAATAATTCTGACGAATGTTTTATCCCATACAATACGTGTTCTGGAGGATATTGTTATCAGTGCTAACAATAATTAGCCGTTTAATAGAAATTATATTTTCCAAATTCTATGACGCACGTATCCTAAAAAAATAACAAACTTCTTGATAGTCTTTATCATGGATTTTTATTGTCATCTCACCAATGAGCGTGCCGCCTTGACTTTCATAAAATCGCCTTGCACGAACATTATCTGTTAATGCTCTAACGACAAAAGATTCAAATCCTTGACGGTCAAGCCAATTGCGGCTCGTGCTAAAGAGTGCTTTCCCACAGCCCTTTCCTTTGTGTTCTTCCAAAAGATATATGGCATAGATTTCGCCAATACAGGTCGACGCATTTTTAAAAAGAGGATGTTGGTCAACCCGCGATTCGGAACGGATAGGACCGGCACCTGCAAAACCAACGATTTGGTCACCAAACAGAGCCACCAAATGCAGCACTTTTTTGGTTTGCAAAATTTCCCTCCTTAAAGCAAGGCGGTCCTCATAACTGATATTATCTAGAAAAGACTGATCAATAATCCCTCTATAGCTCGTTTGCCAAGAATTGACATGAACTGCAGCAATGCCCTCAGCATCTGATTCCGTCGCCTCACGTATTACATAATCGAGGGTACTCATGAGAGATTCCTAATTTTCCCAAAGTTCTACATTGTAAAAAAATAATATCATTCTATCTATTCATCATAGATGATTCAGGGAAAGAAGTAACTCGTAATTATCGGTTTGGGTTGTATTTGTTGTGCGTTACACCTTAACGGGACACTCCACTTTAAAACAGCTACTGTACTCACCTTGTAAAGACGAGCAATTTTTCCCATTGAGACGCCACAATAAGCATAGAGAACGATAGCAAACGATTTAAGAGCTGGATGAATTCCTCGTCGCTTAGTGTCGGTAAACTGATACCCGCATTCCTTACATTTATATCTCTGCAGACCGCGGGTATGACCGCTTTTAACGTATCTTGTAGATTGGCACCTTTTGCAGATTAATTCAGACGTGCTAGTTTGCTCCCTTGTTTTTTAGGTGCTTATCACATCATCGTCCTTTTGTTAAATGTCCCACTCATTTTTTATTTTTTATATTTTGTCATGTTGTTTTTAGGAGGTTAGCTTATGAATACTCATGATAAGGATGGGCTCCATGAATAAACTCTACTGACT
>DATKTE010000096.1:0-8019 GCA_035531295.1 Alphaproteobacteria bacterium | reverse complement strand
TCCTAGTGTCTCATCTGGAATAAGAAAATTCCATGGTTGTTTCGTGAAACCCTTTTTTTGATAAAAAGAGGATACATACCAGAAATGCAAAAGAAATGCTCATTAGGTAGAGAGCGGGTGTGTATAAGCTAAAATGTTGTTTCTCAATAAGATAGGTGAGAAGTAAAGGTGCTGTTCCTCCGCACAAAGCCATTCCTAAACAAAAATTGATCGAAATTCCTCTGTATCTCATTTGTATAGGAAAGAGACCTTGCATAAATCCATGCCCTGCTCCAGCAATCCCCGCAGTAAGAATTCCAAGAAGAGCTTGACCTAACAAAATATAAATAGGGTCCATTGTTTGGAGTAAGAAGAAGACAGGGATAGCGCTGCCTAAAACAGCGCAACCCGCAACTTTCATGGCCCTTTCACCGCCGACGGTATCAAGAAAATACCCAGCAACTGGTGCGCAAAACATGAAAAATGACAAGCCTAAAAGATTATATTTCATAGCTGTAGCTGGCTCAAGACCTAAATATTTAGACATATAAACATTGAGAAATCCAAATAAAGTATAAGAAAGAGCACCATTCAAGCTGCCAACCATAAAGGATAATATGGAACTTTTAGAATAGGACGTATAAATGGTTCGAAGACGGACACTTTTGACTTCTTTCTTTTCTTGTAAAGCAGAAAATTCAGGAGTTTCCTTCATATAATAACGAATAATAAACCCAATCAAGCTGATCAAAGCACCAAAAATAAAAGGAAGCCTCCACATCCAATCAGATCCATAATTCGAAATCAAAAAACCGGAAAAGGTGGCTGATAGAGCACCAATGGTACATGAAGCCGTTATTATTCCGCCAATCATTCCTGCCTTTATCTTCCCAAAGTGTTCAATGGCAAAGATGGCAGCTCCATTATACTCCCCTCCTGTACAAAGCCCCTGCAAAAGACGACAGAAGATGAGAATAACAGGAGCAGCAATACCAAGTTGTTCATAACCAGGGAGGAGACCAATCACAAGTGTTGGAAACCCTGTTAAAAGAATCGTGCTACCCAGCGAAAGTTTGCGGCCATATTTATCGCCTAGATATCCAAAAAGAAGAGCCCCAAGCGGTCTCATTAGAAACCCAACTGCAAAGGTTCCCCAGCTAGCGATGAGAGAAGCTGTAGGGTTTTCGAGGGGGAAAAATGTCCTGCCAATCGTTGCGGCAAAAATTGCGTATATGGTAAAATCAAAAAACTCTAATGCATTTCCCATGACGGTTGCGGGAAGGATCCGAAAATAAAGGAAATTTCTATGTAAGTACGACACATTTTGCATTTCATCCTCTTTTCTTTTTATGTTTTAAGGATTAATTAATAATTTAACTTTCATCAAATAAATCACATTCGACCATCACGTTTTTTGCATGTCTAGTATGCAATTTACGCGCACTAAACATGCAACGCAATTTAAAAGTTTATAAAAAGCAAATTTTTTTCTAAGAAGGGTACGATTCCGAAAAGAAGACATAAGTCTGTTACTGTTCTTATGGAATTATATTTATTATTTAAATATATAATGTAAATAGTAATCTATATTATTTAGAGAAATTACCGCTTGCTTTTTTATAAAAGAATTCCCACCTTAAAGGAGTCTAGAATACTGAGGGATTGTATGCTCCACCGTTTTATTTATGGATTATGTTGCCTCGCCCTGCTGGGGTTTGTCTGCCAGAAAGTTTGGAAAGAGGTTTCTTTTTCACCCCAAACTGTCATGGAAGTTCCCCATGCTCATGAACAGCACCTCGATGGAAGTGGGGTTATTGTCGCTGTTCTTGATGAGGGATTCGATCATTCTCACTCCGCGCTTAAAGATAAGATGAGTCCTTATCGCTATAATACAAATAACAATACCCGGGACGTTTCTGAAACGATTGTTTTCGAAAACGGTCAATATGCCTTTGAAAGTCACGGGACGCACGTTTCGGGAATTATCTCAAGCTTGGCCCCTCAGGTTAATATCATACCCATCAAAATTGGGGGTTTTGGGGGCGATCAAGCTTTCGTAAAGGCCCTTCAGATAGCCACATCAAGTCCTGCTCACATTGTAAATATTTCTATGCGCTTAAGTCACACTGGGCGCGAAATAAGTCCCAACGTTCGCACAGCTCTGATTCGGCTTGCTAATGCTGGAAAATTAATCGTTATAGCTGCGGGAAATGATGGAGCGCCTCTAATGCAGAATGCCTACACAGCAAGTCTTGTCGAATTGGCGCATGATCCTTTGATGGATGCGCGGCTTCTTTTAGCAGGGGCATCTTCTTATAAAAATGGTTCCGAAAGCTTGGCTGAGTTTAGTAATTATCCTGGAAATAATGCCTTCGGGATAGCGCAAACTTATTTTATTACAGCTCCTGGTGAACAGATCACCTCTGCTATTACGGGTGGATTTTTTGGAGAAAAATCAGGGACATCTATGGCAGCTCCCATGGTTGTGGGGGCGGCAAGTCTTTTAAAACAAGCTTTTTCCAATTTGCAGGCTGAGGACATTGCCCTGCTTCTGTTGACCTCCGCACGAAAAATTTCTTTGGACGGGAAGGATCTTCCACGAAAATATTTCGGCGCAGGTATTGTAAATCTTAAGTCTGCCCTTGAACAAGGCAGGATGACTTCGCTCAAGCTCAACTGGAACGGTTGACTTCCGCAAGAGCAGGGATTAAGAGGCATATAGGGAAAAAATTTGGCGGAACGCGCTCATGTCTGATTTTGCTATTATGCGTCAAAATATGGTGAAGGGGCAAATTTTGCCCGAAAATGTCACAAATCCTTTGATACTTGACGCACTCTTAAAGATTCCTCGGGAAAAATTTGTTCCACGTCAGCTCTCTCATATTGCTTATATGGATACAAATTTCCCCTATAATGTAGATCGTTATCTCTTGAGGCCAGCCACGTTTGCGCGTCTTTTGGAAGCTTTAAATCCACAACCCCTCAATAATATCCTTTATGTAGCTGCTGGAACGGGCTATGGCCCTGCCATTTTGAGCCAGATTGGGATTCACGTCATTGCTTTGGATTCTGAAGAAGTTTTGACTCAAAAGGCCGAGCGACTTGTCCAAGAGCTGAAACTTCCAAAGGTAGAGGTCGTATTAGGACCTCTTACAGAAGGTTGGGAGAAAGAAGCACCTTATGATAGTGTGATTATTGAAGGGTGCGTTGACTTTATCCCCGATTCTCTTATCTTTCAATTGAAAGAAGGTGGAGTGATCGTGACCCTCAAACATCGTAAAGATCGAGGGATAAATGCGGTAAAATATATTAAAAAAGAAGGTGTTTTGACTGAAATCCCTCTCTTTGATGCATTTGCGCCACGCTTGGAGGCCTTTCATAAAGGTAAGCCATTTATTTTTTAGTGAAAGATAAGAAAATTCAGTGTAAGGTGAAACGTATTTGTAAACGAATTATAAAAGAGCATGCAGCATCCTAAAACTTTTCATTTATTAACCGCCCTGATTTCAAGTACTTTCTTGTGCTCGTCATCCCTTGGTGACCCCTCTCCCAGCGCTCAAATGGGCCAGCAACCTCTCATGAGTCGAGAGGCCCAAATGACTCAGGAATCTCAATGGATCCAAGCAGGAGAGGAACCTGTTTCCGTTCAAGAGACTTTTGAGCGCACGTATATGCAAAACACAGACCTTGATGCAAACCGCGCAGGACTTAGAGCAACGGATGAGCAGGTCCCTCAAGCTGTAGGCGGGTGGAGGCCAAGTGTTTTTGTGGATGGAAGGCAAACACAGACCCAAACTTATGGTATTGGAAGATCGAGCCGGAACAGGGCCGATGCTCATAATAGCGTCACGGCTTATACTGCAACCATAGAGCAAAACATTTATAATGGGGGTGGGACAGAAGCCGCTATAGGTCAGGCCGAAAGTAATGTTCTTGCTGGAAGAGCAGGCCTTTTTGTCCAAGAGCAAACAAGTCTTTTTCAAGGGCTCCAAGCGCATACCTCGATTCTCGCGACTGAAGCTATTGTTGAGTATAATAAACAGAATAGGGATTTCTATTTAAAACTTTTAGAAAGGGCCCAAGCTTTTTTCGATGTTGGCCAAGGTGGCCGCGTGGAGATCGAGGCTGCTCGGGGTAAATATGAAGGCGGCATAGCTGATGTAGCGACGTCCATTCGGGATTATGAGAATGCAAAGGCTGGCTATATGAAGATAGTGGGAAGCCCTCCGGGTAAGCTTGCTCCTGCGAATGTTATTGTACAATTACCTAAAACATATGAAGAAGCTTTAGAGATTGCCAAAACGCACAACCCGAATATCACTCAGGCCCGTTATCAACTTGAAGCGGCTGAGTATAACGTGTATGTGCAAACTGCACCGCTGCTCCCCACTGTGGATATTAATGGTACAGCTGGTAATGACCGGCAACAGGGGACAGGTTTTACAAGTGGCACTGGCGCTCCTGGTGCACTTAAAAGGACAAATCTGGGGTTTGGTGCCACAGTGCGCGTCCCAATTTATTCACAAGGCATTCCTAACGCTAGGATCCGCGCTGCCTACCAACAGGTAGCCCAACAAAAAGTCCTCCTGGTTGGAGCTCAACGTCAAACAGTTGAAGCTGTTAGAACGGCATGGGACAATTTAATTGCAGCTCGTGAGAGTGTAAAAGGGTTTTTGGCACAAGTGAAAGCTACTGAATTGGCTGTCGAAGGGGCTTTTGAAGAAGTCAATGTGGGCCAAAAGACAGTTATCGAAGTCATCGTCGTTCAACAGGATCTCATTACTGCGCAAATTAATTTAGCTACTGCCCAGAAAAATCTTGTTGACGCAGGATATCAACTCTTACAGGCAATGGGTCGATTGACAGCTCGTGACTTGAAGCTCAATGTAAGATACTATGATCCAGACACATACTATAATGAATACAAGAACGCCTGGATCCAATTCTGGCAAGGAAGAGACTGGCGGTATGTTAAAGATGGGGATCAACGATGAAAATAGAAAATCCTGCCTCCGAACCTTCTATGGATGAAATTTTAGCGTCCATTCGGCACATTATCTCGGGAGATTCTCAAAATGGTGCGACTCCTCACCTAGCATCATCTAATGATGAGGATATTTTAGATCTGACAGATATACTACCTGAGGAGGGTCAAAAAATGGAAAATTCAGGGGATACCAAAAAAAACGATCCTAAATTGACGACTGCCGTTCGAAAGGACGAGGCTCTTCCTTCTCTCAAAGAATTTCCCGAAAAGACGAAAGCCGCAAATTATTCAGCTGAACCGCTTGTTTCCCAATCAACGGTATCGGAAGCAGCCATTGCGCTTCAGTCTCTTAATAAATTTGCATCTGAAAGCACATTCCGTTCCGACCCACGTCTAAATGATGGGATGGGTGGACAAACTGTTGAAAATCTTGTCCGTGAAATTTTAAGACCCCTTTTAAAAGAATGGTTGGATGCCAATTTACCAACCCTTGTTAGGTGGGTTGTTAATGAACAAGTAGAGAGAATCGTGCGTCAAGTGAATGCTGCCCAGCACGAATCAGTCGTCGAAAAGGAAAGATCCTCGGTGCGTCACCCTGGAATTTAGATTTTCTTCCCCGTCCCCTCCTCTAATGAGGGGAGATTTACTACCCAAGAACTAAATATATTTAATTCACGTCCACCTTACTTGAGTTATAGAGCGAATGTTAGACAAAACCTTTTTACCTTCATCTTTCGAAGAAAAGATATACACAGATTGGATTAGCTCAGGCCTTATGGCTGCTGGGTCCAAGCCCGATGCAACCCCCTACACGATCATGATGCCGCCTCCCAACATTACGGGAAGCCTTCATATGGGGCATGCTTTTACATTTACACTTCAAGACCTTCTGATACGCTTTCATCGCATGCAAGGGCAGGATGCGCTCTGGCAACCTGGCACGGATCATGCGAGCATTTCGACCCAAATGGTTGTTGAGCGCCAGCTTGAGAAACAAAATCTTTCTCGCCACGATCTAGGGCGTGAAAAGTTTTTAGAAAGAGTCTGGGAGTGGAGAGAAGAATCAGGAGGAATGATTACCCATCAGCTGCGACGCCTGGGAGCATCCCCTGATTGGCATCGGGAACGGTTTACCCTTGATGAAGGCTTGAGCGATGCTGTGCGCTATGTTTTTGTGGAACTATACCGCCAAGGGCTTATCTATCGGGATAAGCGTCTCATCAATTGGGATCCAAAGCTTCACACAGCGATTTCCGATATAGAGGTTGAAAATCTTCCCATTCAAGGCGTAATGACCTATTTCAAGTATCCCGTTGAAGAACAACCAGGTGAATTCATCACCATTGCAACAAGCCGCCCCGAGACCGTTTTTGGAGATGTAGCGATTGCTGTTCATCCCGAAGATGAAAGATATCTGCACTTGATTGGAAAATATGTTCGCCATCCATTGACCGGACAGAGGATTCCAATTGTTGGTGATCTTCATGCCGATCCTGAAAAGTTTACGGGTGCGGTTAAAATTACCCCTGCTCACGACTTTAACGACTTTGAAGTCGGGCGTCGCCACAGTCTTCCGCTTATTAATATTTTTGATCAAGATGCGCGCTTAAATGAAAATGTTCCCCCCGCCTATCAAGGGCTCGATCGCTTTGTTGCTCGTGAAAAAGTGGTTGAGGAAATGAAGAGCAAAGGTTTTTTCGAGAAAGAAGAACCCTCTCTCATTCCCACTCCTCACGGCGAAAAATCAGGGGTTGTCATTGAACCTTGGCTCTTGGATCAATGGTATGTAGATGCAGCGACCTTAGCCAAGCCCGCTCTTAAGGCTGTTGAGGAAGGAAGGACAAAATTTGTCCCCCAATATTGGGAAAATACATACTTTGAATGGTTGAGAAATATTCAACCCTGGTGCATTTCGCGCCAATTGTGGTGGGGTCACCGGATTCCTGTTTGGTATGGTCCTGATGGACATATCTTTGTTGCTCTTAATGAAGAAAGCGCACTAACTGATGCAACACTTCATTATAAAGAAGAGGTTTCCTTAACCCAAGACCCAGATGTTTTAGACACTTGGTTTTCATCAGCTCTATGGCCCTTTTCAACCTTGGGGTGGCCTGAAGAAACCCCTGAGCTCAAACGTTACTACCCGACCGATGTGCTAGTGACGGGCCATGATATCATTTTCTTTTGGGTTGCGCGTATGATGATGATGGGCCTTCATTTTACAAATGAAGTTCCTTTTAAAACCGTTTACATCAATGCCCTTGTCCGGGATGAAAAAGGGCAAAAAATGTCGAAATCCAAAGGAAACGTCGAAGATCCTTTGATTCTTATCGATTCCTATGGAACTGATGCCTTAAGGTTTACTCTCTCAGCTCTAGCGGCCCCAGGACGAGATGTTAAATTTTCTAAATCTCAGGTTGAAGGCTATCGCAATTTTGCTACAAAACTTTGGAACTCGGCTCGTTTTGCTGACCTGAATGGGTGCACCTTTAACCCTGACTTTAACCCGAATGCTCTTGAGGTTCACATCAACCAGTGGGTTGTGAGTCAAGTCACAGCGCTTTCAAAGGATGTGAAAGAAGCCATTGAAACATACAAGTTCAACGAAGCAGCTCACCTTCTCTATCACTTTATTTGGGGAACCTTTTGTGACTGGTACCTTGAGTTTTGCAAACCTAAATTTGCGGGTGGGCAAGCTGAAAAAAGGGAAACCCAACAAACAGTTGCATGGGTTTTAGATCGTATTTTGCGTCTTCTCCATCCTTTCATGCCTTTCCTTACAGAAGTATTGTGGGAAAACCTACGTCCCGAGTCAGGTCTTTTGATGGGGGCCTTATGGCCAGACGCGCAAGAAATTCCCTATCCTGAAGTCAGTAAAGATGTAGACTGGCTGATCCAAGTCATTTCCGAAGTTCGCAGCGTTCGCACGGAAATGAATGTCCCACCAGCTTCATATCTTACCCTTAGTTTTTATGATGCGGGGCCTGAAACGCACCGTCGAATGCGGGAGTATGAAGATCTTCTCCTTAAGCTTGCACGCCTGGAACATATAA
>DATKTE010000095.1:0-2226 GCA_035531295.1 Alphaproteobacteria bacterium | reverse complement strand
TTTCTGTTATTGGAATCAATGTACTCCCCTACTGCCAGAAATTCATTCTTATCTGTTAATTTCTTGAGAGAATCCTCAATAAAAAGTAATTTTTCTTTCGAGCCATACTCCTCTTCAGCCATTGAAAGATATTCCAATGCGATTCGTGTTGCGGCAACGCGTGACCCTTTAATACCGTATTTATTTGCCTGTTGCTTACAATATCGCACAAAGCAAGAGGCTTGTTTCGTAAACAACTTTGGGGCTAGAGCTTGTATTTCCAGCCATAAAGGATGGGGCTCTGACAGCATTAAACTTTTTGGTGCAAATAACATTTCAAGCGCCATAGCCTGCCCTTCCGCAAGTAGAGTCAGAAATTTCTCTGGACTATAAAGCTCATAATCTACATCTTCAGTCGTATTCTTTTCACCATGATCTTTTAATCTATTGAAAGAGATAATAGGTTTTACTCGCTGTAACAGAATATCGCGTGCAGATGGGATATAGACACCCTTGATATCTACGTCTGAAGCTGGGGTGGCGGTGCCGTATAAGTGGGAGCCAAATTTGATCTTAACAATCGTCTCCACTTCTTTGCAGTTCATCTTCAACCTTTATATTTAATTTTAAAGTTTTCATGGCTGTCTTTTGAAGGATAATCACAACCTCGCACGACAATAATTAACGTTATTGTTTTTATTTTGCAAATACTTTCAAATCAAAGACGTTCATAAACTTATTGGAAAGGCTTGGTATGTCCCCGACTTGATCAGGGATCAAACTCGCTCGGTCAGATTTGCGAGATCTTTTAGAGATCCACGAGGAATGGGAGAAGGAGAAAGGGCTTAATCAAGAGTAAAAGCCCTTTGAGCTGGCACTACATGGGAGGAAGAGAGGTACGATTTGTAATCTCTCTTTCTCCATATGTAAGGTTTACATCGATTTATAACCAATAGTCCCGTTTTTATATAAAGCCTACATGTGAGGGGTTCAAAATTTTTGCCAACCCGACCTCAAGAGAAAGCGCTGTGATGGATGCGAAAGTGAAAAAGAGTTTTCCACCCAGGAATTTAAATCGTGAAAAATCGCCAAAGGCGTTATGGACGTCATTCTTCAGAATGAGGACATACGCAATATGCAAACTCAAAAATGAGTTTGCGCTTTCGTGAATTCCTTGACGTTTCAGACCCATCATATCAGACTGTCACAGTGACAAAAAAGTGGAAGGCAAAAATGAAAACCACCAGCACCGAACGCCAGCGAAAACACCGCGAAAAAATGAAGACTCTCGACCTTGCCCTTGTGCAAGTTTGGGTTCCGAAAGATCGCGTCGTTGAGCTCAAATCAATCGCTCTACAGATGAATCAGGAAGGATCACAAGATAGTGAGCCCAGCCCGAGACAACTCGCCTTCGCTCAGTTCCTCTGTGACAAGAAAGGCCTCATCCTTAAACAAGAAGACCTGGCGAGTTCCAAAAAACTTTCTGAATGGCTGAACAAAAATAAGAAGAAGCCGGATAAGATCCAAGGCTGAGGGTTGAGGAAATTTATTACCCAAGTTAGGCTTCGTCGCTTGCGACAAAGCGCCGTTGCAGAGGGCAATGTATAAGCGCGCATGGAGAAAATTTCCATGACATGTTTATGATAAGTTTGTCCTCCTCTTTCTGAAAATACTGAGGATTCATGAAACAAAATCCAACTTCTTTTTGTTAATTCTTAAACTTCCTATTGCTGATACATAAGTTCCAGTTATTTCTTTACCCCCCCGTGATTAAATTTGTCAGCAAGCTCCCACCATTCTTTCGCTTCTTCCTTCTTTCCTTCCTTATAAAGTTTTATTCCAATTGCTTTAATATAATCAACCGCCTCATTAAAGCCATTTTTGGCAGCTTTCAAAAGCCATTTTTGAGCTTCTTCGAGATTCCCTTCTTCATTCTCTGATTGCCCCAAATAATATTGAGCATCTGCATGATCAAATTGTGCTGCTATCTGAAGCCATTCTTTCGTTTTCTTTTTATCCCCTTTTAAAGCAAATCCTTTGGCAGTTACGAAAATATTGTTAATTGCCATTGCATGGCCCTTTTCAGCTGCTTTTATTAACAAGCGTTCAGCCTCCTCATAATTGCCTTCTTCACTTGCAATAACCCCTAAAGTACACTGTGCACTTGGATTATCGAACTGTACAGCTAGCCTGGACCATTCTTTTGCTTCTTCTTTCTTACCCTCCTCATAAAATTTAGCTCCAATT
>DATKTE010000094.1:0-12441 GCA_035531295.1 Alphaproteobacteria bacterium | reverse complement strand
CACCTCTCCCCTTTGTGGGAGAGGTCGCCCGAAGGGCGGGTGAGGGGATCGCAATTAGCCTGTTGGACGAATCTGTCTGCTTATGCTAAAAGGGTGTCTTAGTATTTGACACATGGTGCTAGAGAGATGAACTTTTTTCATACCTTCAGGGATCAAATTTTAAAGGCCCTTGAGACCCTAACTAAAAAAGGGGTTTTGCCCCAAGGCCTTGATTTTGAGAAAATTACAACCGAACCCCCACGCGATCCATCTCATGGGGATTTAGCAACCAATGCTGCTATGGTCTTGGCGAAAGCAACACATAAGAACCCCCGAGAACTGGGAGAATTGATTGCGAAAGAACTCGAGACCCTCCCCTCTGTTGAGGAAGTTTCTGTTGCAGGCCCTGGCTTTATTAATCTTAAACTTTCTCCCACATTTTGGTACCAAGAACTTCTCACTATTTTAGAAAAGCAAGAGGAATACGGCACCTCCACCCTTGGACTTGGTGAGAAAATCAATCTTGAATATGTCTCCGCCAACCCCACAGGTCCCATCCACGCAGGCCATGGGCGTGTTGCTGTTATTGCAGATGTTCTTGCCAATCTCTTAGAAAAAGTTGGTTACCGCGTCTTGCGCGAATATTATATCAACGACGCGGGGGCTCAAGCTGAAAAGCTTGCCAAGTCTACGTATCTACGTTACCGCGAAGCTCTTGGCGAAGAAATAGCCGAAATCCCTGAAGGCTACTATCCGGGCGACTATTTAAAAGAGGTTGGACAAGCTTTAGTTGAACGAGATGGCTCAAAATGGCTTTCAACTTCGGAACAGGAGTGGTTAGAGCCTTTCCGGGAGTTTACGGTCAATGCCATGATGTCAAAAATCCGCAAGGATCTGGATCTTATGGGTATTTCTCATGAGGTATTCACGTCAGAAGTTGAGCTTTATCAAGCAGGCGCTATTGAAGCAGCAATTAAAACGCTTAAAGAAAATGGTCTGATTTACGAAGGAATTCTGGAGCCCCCCAAGGGAAAAATTGTTGAGGATTGGGAGCCACGGCCCCAGCTTCTTTTCCGTTCAGCCGACTTTGGAGACGATGTTGACAGGCCTCTCCAAAAATCTGATGGATCCTGGACATACTTTGCAGGGGATATCGCTTATCACTATGATAAATTTCGACGCGGTTACACGCAAATGATTGACGTATGGGGAGCAGACCACGGCGGATATATCAAACGAGTGTCCTCAGCAGTCAAAGCCATTACCCAAGATCAAGGGCATCTTGACGTAATTATTTGCCAAATCGTGAACTTTATGGAAGGGGGACAGCCCGTTAAAATGTCCAAACGGGCAGGAACTTTTATTGAAGTCAGGGATGTCATTGAAAAAGTTGGAAAAGATGCTTTCCGTTTTATGATGATCACTCGCAAAAGTGATGCGCACTTGGACTTTGACTTTAAGAAGGTTCTTGAGCAAACAAAAGACAACCCTGTCTTTTATATTCAATATGCCCATGCCCGTTGTCATTCGGTCATGCGTATCGCCCGAGAAGTCTTCCCGGATTGGGAGAAAACACCCCCACAGGGGCTGGAACTCCTCAATGACCCAGATGAATTGCACCTTCTCAAGCTTCTTGCAGGCTGGCCTCGACAAGTGGAAATCGCAGCTCTTGCACGTGAGCCCCATCGTTTAAGTTATTATCTCTATGAAATTGCTCAGCAATTTCATATGCTATGGAATAAAGGAAAGGAAAACACTTACCTAAGGTTTATTGCTGCGCAAAACCGTGAGCTCACACGGGCACGATTGTCTATGATTCAAGGAGTTACTCACGTGATTGCGTCTGGGCTTCAGATATTTGGTGTCACCCCTGTTGAGGAGATGAGAGAATGACCTACTCACCCAATGATGATGATCGCTTATGGAAAGAACCTCGCCGTGAGGGTTGGTTTCGCTTTACGACACCGTTGAGATATGTTGTTTTTCTGCTTCTTCTGGTGGGAGCTGTTATTGTCATATGGTATCTCGTATCCCCAGTTCGTCGTAGCTATGATAAAGCGAATCTTGCTCTCATTCGAGCCGATGAAAACCCATATAAAGTCAAGGCTAAAGATCAAGATCTTCCCAACATTAAACATCAAGATAAGTTAGTCTATGGGCGCATTCGTAATGACCAAAATAGCCCCACCGTTGAACACATTCTTCCCGATCCAGAACCTCCCATTGTTCATACCGCAGAGGAAAGTTCCAACCTCAAAATGGTCGATCAATATATCCCGCAAGATGTAGAGACTGCAAAAATCGTTGAAGCGGCTGCTATAAGCCCTGAGGAGACCCCTCCTGCCCTTGTTTCTATCGAAGACTTGATTGAAGAAGAACCATCGGAAAGGCCTTCACAGGAAAAAAAAGTTGCCAAAGGAAATATTTTTATTCAGCTAGGTTCTCTCAAAAGTCATGATTTGGCTGAATTGGAATGGAGCCGTGTTTCTCAAAAACATAAGGATCTTTTGGGCGGGCTTACTCCTGCTATTCAAAAGGTTGATTTAGGGGCTGATCAAGGAATTTATTACCGATTACGCACGGGGCCTCTTGAGAATGAAGAAGAAGCCAAAAAAGTATGTGCTAGCCTCAAAGAAAGAAAGGTAGATTGCCTTGTCATTCATTAGCTCTTCTTCTCCCGTCATTTTTGGCTGCTCTGGAGTTACCTTAAGCTCTGAAGAACGCACCTTTTTTCAAGAGAATCAACCTCTTGGTTTTATTCTTTTCAAGCGTAACATTCAGGATAAGACTCAGCTCAAGAATCTGATTACCGATTTAAAATCAACACTTCGCCAAAAGAATCCTCCCATTCTTATTGATCAAGAAGGGGGACGGGTGGCCCGTCTCACCGCCCCCACTTGGTTTCATCCCCCCTCAAGCGCAGAACTTGTAACCGATGATGTTAAAAAATCTAAAGAGCGTGTTTATGAAACCTATGCTCGCATCGCCGAAGACTTGACTGAGGTAGGAATTACGGTCAATTGCGCCCCCCTCTTAGACATAAAGGTTGCTGGAGCTGACCCCATTATGGGGGACCGCACCTTTAGTGCTGACCCTAATATTGTTGCAGAATTGGGGATGGTTGCCATCAAAGCCCTTGAAGACGGCGGAGTCATCCCTGTTATGAAGCATATCCCTGGCCATGGAGCTGCAACCTGTGACAGCCACGATTCTTTGCCTATTGTCAATCTTTCGCATAAAGAACTGCAACCCCATTTTGCTCCTTTTAAAACAAATACTCATTGCCCTTGGGCCATGACAGCCCATATTCTTTACCCTGCGATTGACCCTCACTACCCTGCTACCCAATCTTTCCTTATTATTCATGAAATAATTCGCAGAGAGATTGGTTTTCAAGGATTTCTCATCAGTGATGATTTGGGAATGAAGGCGCTTTCTGGGTCTTTTGCGAATCGTGCGCGAACGTCCCTTGAAGCAGGATGCGATGCCGTTTTACATTGCTCTGGGAAAATCGAAGAGATGATTGAAGTAATGAAAGGGGTTGCTCCCTTTTCTGTCTTCTTACAAAAACAGGTTATTTAATGGACACTTTTATCCGCATCATAATCATTGGTATACCCATTCTTCTTGCTATTACCCTTCATGAAGCCGCCCATGGATTTGCAGCTCTTCGATACGGAGATGACACGGCAAAACGCATGGGGCGCGTTACACTGAACCCATTGCGCCATATAGATCCCATAGGAACCCTCCTCATACCTGCTTTCTTGCTCCTCGTGGGCTCACCTGTTCTCTTTGGTTATGCCAAACCTGTCCCTGTTAATTTTAGCCGGCTTCGAAATCCGCGGAGGGATAGCGTCTTTGTTGCAGGAGCAGGACCTGCCACAAATATTGTTTTGGCCTTTATTTCAGCCCTTCTTTTTCATGTGTTGCTTTTCTTTCCCCCCACAATGGTGCCTTTGCTGCAAGAGATGCTGACTTTTTCCGTATTAATCAACGTAACCCTTGCTGTTTTTAATATGATTCCTCTACCTCCTCTTGACGGAGGGCGGGTAGCCGTTGGGCTGTTACCAGATAACCTGGCCATCCCCTTAGCTCGTTTAGAGCCCTATGGAATTTTTATAATTTTTGGGTTAATTCTCATTCCGCCTTTTTTTGGTATTAATGTTTTATCTTGGCTTATTTTACACCCTGTTAAGTTGATTATTGAGTTGATTTCCCTTTTGGCTGGATTATCGTAAGAAAGCGGGTATATTAATGTATAGTTTTGAAAGGAGCCACCGCCATGGGATTGAGTTTAAGTCATCTTCTTATCGTTCTTGTTGCTGTCCTTTTTGTCTTTGGTGCTGGGCGCCTTCCCTCAATTATGAAAGACTTAGCAAAGGGCCTGAAATCTTTTAAAGAGGGCCTTAAGGAAGAGGAAGAAAAACCTCCCCTCCTTTCTGATAAATCAAAGCATGAGAAGGAATTATGAGCATAGCTGGTTGGGCTGAAATCCTTTTTATAGCTCTTCTTGCCTTTGTTATTATTGGTCCCAAGGATCTCCCTAAAGTTTTGTTTACACTAGGACGTTTTATCCAAACTCTGACTAAACTTTCAAATGAATTTATGGCGGAATTTGAAGCTATTCGTCACGTGAGAGAAGGAGAGGAAAAGCATAAGAAACGTCAGAAGGAGAAAGTGCTATGATGAAACAGTTTCTTATCTACTCAGGGTTATTTTGTATGCTAAATTGCGAGGCTCAAGCTATCAAGCTTTATCTCCTTTCCAATCACGATAACGCAGGAGATCATCATCAGTGTTTGGGTGTTAAACATGCCCTTATAAAGCTTTCGCATGACCCTATTTCCACCGAAGATCTGAACACAAAAATAACCCCTTCTTTACAAATAAAAAATTCAATCGAAAAAGATTTAGCAGATCAAAAAGTTATTGTTGTTGGATCCGGTGAAGGAGGGATAGAAGGAATTAAGGATCTACAGTCAAATCCCAGCCTAACAACGTGTCTCTTATCCCACATGTTTTTGGAAGCATATCAAAACCCCAGTCTTTTAGAAAAGGTTAATTTGATCGCCCTACCGACGCACGTGTCCGCTGGGCTTAAGGATAAGTTGGGATCAAAGTTAATCGAAACAACAGGTGTTGCCCATAATCGTCAGATCGAAATGGTTGATGAGGTCTATCTAGAGTGGGGCCAAAAGGAACTCCCTGCTTGTGATATATATCTCGCTGTTGTTTTAGGGGGAGATGCACCCATCCCTGGCCCATCAAAAGAGATGAGGCTCTTTACAGAAGAGGATGCAACTCTTCTAGCAAAATATGTTGCACAAGACGCTAATGATGCTTGTGTTCTTGTCCTCAATGGCCCTCGGACAGGAAAACATGATGCTGATAAAAAAGAAATACTGACAGTTCACCGCGGAGGATACTCGGATCGTATTACAGAACTTTTCCAGAAAGAACTTGCGGCTCGTGATGTTGAAAATGTGAAAATCTTTGATTTTCAACATGGCTCTCAAACTCCTTACAATTCCTTTGATCTCGCCCTAGGTGCTGTCAAGGCAACTCGTGGAAGGATAATTGTACCAGGCGATTCCACCTCTATGGTTTCAGAAGCCATTGATACGCTGTGTCCCGGTCACGTTCTGGTTTACGAAAGTAGTGCCATGAATGAGGTTCACCACGCCCATATTGCAAGCGAGTTAGCGGCAGGCAGAGCTTATGTTCTAACGAACTATAATGATGTTTCATGTGAAACAAAAAAGGGCGAACCCAAGCCTGGCGCTGCCACAGTTATTTCCCAAAGGCTTTTGGAAGCAGTGAATGATTGACCAAGGGGACAAGTTTTATAGATTTACCCTACCCGAGACGGAATGGCAGGTGAGTGCGTAAATGCAAAAACCACTTCTTGAACATTTAATTGAACTAAGACGTCGCTTGATCTATGCCTTGCTTGCACTCGGCGTGGGAGTTGCTGTGTGTTACCCCTTGGCCCCCGCTATTTTTCAGTTTTTAACCACCCCCTTATGGCAAGCCATGGGGGAAGAACCCGGGCGACGGCTTATTTATACGGGGCTTACGGAAGCGTTTCTTACCTATCTAAAGGTTTCTTTTTTCAGTGGCTTTATTTTGACCTTTCCCTTTATCCTCTGGCAAGGTTGGCTTTTCGTTGGTCCGGGACTCTATGACCACGAAAAAAAAGCAATCTGGCCTTTTTTGCTGATCAGCCCCCTTTTATTCTTAACAGGCGCAAGCCTTGCTTATTATGTGGTATGTCCTTGGGCGTGGGAGTTTTTCTTAAGCTTTGAAATGCCTCCCTCACCTCTGGGGCTTTCCCTCCGGCTAGAGGCCCGTATCAGCGAATATCTCGCCATCATCCTTAAACTGATTGTGGCCTTTGGTCTTTGTTTTCAGCTGCCTCTGATTATCTTAGGGCTTTCTAAAATCGGGCTCGTTACGCTTGAAAGCCTGAAACGAAACCGCAAATATGCTTTTCTTATTATTGTGGTCGTGGCGGCAATCATCACACCGCCTGATATCATTAGCCCCTTAAGCTTGATTATTCCTCTTTATACCCTCTATGAAATTTCTATAGGTCTGGTAAGACTATCTTTGAAAAGGAAAGGATCATGTCATGCTAGACATCAGGTGGATTCGGGAGAATCCAGAAGCATTTGATAAGGCTTTAAATAAGCGTGGACTTGCCCCCGCAGCTCAAGAGGTCATCGCCCTTGATGAGGCTCGTCGTTTGGCTATACAAGCTGTTCAAGATAAACAAAATAGGCGCAATCTTATTGCAAAAGAAATCGGTGAAATCAAACGTCAAGGTGGGAACGCTGATGACCTTATGCGTGAGGCAAGTGTTTCACGTGAAACACTTGCTCAAGAGGAAGAAGCGCTTAAAATTCTTGAAGAGAATCTAAGGGATACCTTGGCTCTCCTTCCTAATGTTCCAGCACACGATGTTCCTGTGGGATCGAGTGAAAAAGATAATGTGGAGGTGCACCTTTGGGGTGAAAAACCTATTCTTTCTTTTCAGCCGAAGCAACACTTTGAAATTGGTGAAGCCATGGGGCTTATGAATTTTGAGGAAGCCGCCAAGCTTTCCGGATCCCGGTTTGTCGTACTCAAGGGAGAACTTGCCCGTCTTGAGCGCGCCCTTGCTTCCTTTATGCTGGATGTCCACACGCATGAGTATGGGTATCTGGAAGTTTCTCCGCCCTACTTGGTCCGACCACAAGCCATGTATGGAGCAGGCCAGCTTCCAAAATTTGCTGATGATGCCTTTGTGACGACAAATGATTATTGGCTCATCCCAACAGCAGAAGTCCCGCTCACCAATTTAGTCGCAGAAGAGCTTTTGGACCTTCATCAGCTTCCAAAACGATATGTGGCCTATACCCCCTGTTTTCGCTCTGAAGCAGGTTCTGCTGGTAAGGATACCCGCGGCATGATCCGCGTCCATCAATTTCAAAAGGTAGAGCTTGTAAGTGTGACCTTGCCTGAAGAATCAGAGGCTGAGCACCAGCGCATGTTGGTTGCTGCCCAATCCATTCTTGAGCGGCTTAAGATCCATTACCGAACGGTCGTATTATGTACGGGCGATATGAGTACAAACTCACAAAAGACTTATGATATCGAAGTGTGGCTTCCTGGACAAAATACTTACAGAGAAATCTCAAGTTGTTCTAATTTTGGCGATTATCAAGCGCGCCGTATGAATACCCGTTTTCGGGATGAAGAAAAGAAAAGCCGTTTTGTTCATACCCTGAATGGTTCAGGGCTTGCGGTCGGACGGACACTTGTGGCAGTTTTAGAAAATTATCAACAAGAGGATGGATCTGTTATGATCCCAGATGTATTAAGGCCTTATATGGGCGGAGAATCCCGCATTAAAGTTCAAAAGGTGAAGGTATGAAAAGGTTAAATTTTATTCTGTTATTAGGGTGCTCCTTCCTTGTCGGAAAATCTACGTTCGCAGCAACCCCTTCCAAGCAAGTTGTTGCAGGACCTTACGACACAGTATACGGGATCGCTTATAATCATGGTATCCCAACACAAGCTCTTATTGCCGCGAATAAGTTAAAGCATCCTTTTACCCTTAAAGACGGCCAAGTGCTGACAATCCCAGCTCCTAACGAACATATTGTGGGCGATGGGCAAACGCTCGAAGCCGTAGCTGATGAATATGGCGTTAACGTCGATGTGCTTGCTCAAGAAAACAACCTTCAATCACCCTCATCCGTAACCCCTGGAACACATCTTACGATTCCTCCACGTGATACTGAATCGTTGGCAGAAGCCCTAAAACCAGTCTCTCCAAACATTTCTACATCATCACTCGCCCCCCTCCCCCTTGTGAAATCAGCGCCAGCCCGTGAAGACCACATCACAGCTGCTCCTCCCACAAGCTCAAATGCAGCTCTACCAGATGATCTTGCGGAAGAACTCGCTCGTGAAAAGAAAGCCGCAGCGGGACAAACTGCACCTGAGACTTCATCTAAACCCATGCTTATGGGGAACTTAGCAAGTAATAAAGCTGGAGCCCCCGCAACCGTCAAGGAAGACGTTGCAGCTATCATAAACGAACCAAAGCCTAAGAAAGAAGCTAAGAAACAAGAGCCGTCAGAAGAAATAAAAGCGGATAAGAAGGACGCTAAAAAAGAAGAGAAAAAGAAAGAAGTAGAAGCCAAAGACGTCAGTTTCATCTGGCCTGTTGAGGGTGAAGTTATTAGCAAGTTTAGCCCCGGTGGGAAAAATGATGGCATTAATATCAAAGTCGAAGAAGACACGCCCGTCAAAGCCGCTGCTGCGGGCACGGTTATGTATGCTGGGAATGGGCTTAAAGACTTTGGAAACCTCCTTCTCATTAAGCACAAGGACGGATGGGTCACGGCTTATGCCCATAACTCTAAACTTCTTGTTCAAAAAGGTGACACGGTCAAACAAGGCCAAAAGATTGCAAAATCTGGGAAAAAAGGTGATGCAGGAGGGCCACAACTTCATTTTGAAATCAGAAAAGTAAAACAACCCATTGATCCCTTGACCAAACTTAAGTCATAAAGGTATGAATGATTGAATTAAACCCTAACAAAAGAGGATTTTATGTTTATTGAAAATGCACACGCTCAAGCCGCAGGCGGTGGTTTTGGCGGATTTGACTTTATGTCATTACTCCCCCTCGTCTTAATTTTTGGCGTATTCTATCTGTTCTTGATTCGCCCGCAGCAAAAAAAGGCCCAACAACAAAAAGACCTTTTGTCCTCTCTAAGACGTGGAGACAGGATTATTACCAATGGTGGCATCATTGGCATTATAACGAAAGTTATTAACGATCAGGAGCTACAAGTTGAAATAGCCGACGGTGTTCGCGTTCGAGTGGCACGCGCAATGGTTTCCAATCTTCTTTCCAAAACAGAGCCTGCATCAGAAATAGCTGATGAAACGGACGCTTCAGAATCTAAGAAGCTGAAGACAAAACCAACTTTAAAAAGTTCCACTCAACGTAAGAAAAAAATATCTTAGATAGATTTGCTGGGCTGAAGTTATGATTCACATACCCTTATGGAAGACAGTTTTAACGGTTGCAGTATGCCTTTTAGGAATTGTATTCGTCAGCCCTAATTTTTTTACAAAAGCGCAGCTTGAAAGCTTTCCGAGTTGGTTTCCAAAACAACAAGTCGTCTTGGGCCTTGACTTGCAAGGAGGCGCCCACTTGTTATTGGAAGTTGATTTTGATGCGGTAGCCCATGAACAAATGAACAACCTCGCAGATGCAGCGCGTGTCACTCTTCGGAAAGAACGCATTGGGTATGTGGGACTTGCTGCAAAAAAAGACTTTGTCACCTTAACTTTGCGTAATCCTACAGATTTTGAAAAGGCAAAAACGCTGCTCCAGCAAGCGGATCATGACATTGAAATCACTCCAAATTCTGAAGGACAACTGACTTTAAAGCTTAGTGAGACCGCCATAAATGAACGGAAAAAGTCTGCTCTCGCCCAATCTATTGAAATTGTTCGCAGACGCGTCGATGAAATGGGAACGGCTGAACCTTTCATCCAGCGACAAGGGGAAGATCGTATCCTCGTTCAACTTCCCGGTCTTAAAGACCCGACCCGAATTAAAAATCTTTTAGGGAAGACAGCAAAGCTGCAGTTTCGTTTTGTCGATACTTCAGTTGAAGCCATCCCAGGAAAAGCAATCCCTGGGGTTGATATCCTTCCTGAAGAACGCAGCGGTCAGAATGTTTATTTTGCTGTTAAAAAACAAGTTATTGTCAATGGAGAGAATCTTGTTAACGCCCAACCAGGTTTTGACCAGTATAATCGACCAGACGTTACTTTTAAATTTGACTCTCTTGGGGCCAAAAAATTTGGAGACGCAACAAGGAATAACGTTGGCAAGCTTTTCGCAATTGTTTTGGATGATAAAGTCATTAGCGCCCCTCGCATCGAAACGCCTATTTTAGGGGGTGATGGATCCATCACGGGAAACTTTACTGTCCAAGAAGCTCAAGACCTTGCGCTTCTCATGCGTGCAGGTGCCCTTCCTGCCCCCCTTAAAGTCCTTGAAGAGCGGACCGTAGGACCAGGCTTGGGTGCTGACTCTATTGCATCAGGAGAGCTGGCCACTATCATCGGTGTCCTTCTGGTTGTCGCTTTTATGTTCATCGCCTATTCATTTTTCGGCGCTATTGCAAATATCGCCGTCCTTTTTAACCTTATCCTTCTGTTTGCAGCCCTTTCTGTGACCCAGGCCACTCTTACTCTTCCAGGTATTGCTGGTATCGCCCTAACCATCGGGATGGCAGTTGATGCCAACGTTCTGATTAATGAGCGCATCAAAGAAGAATTGCGTCACGGACGAAAGATGCTAAGTGCCATTGATGCTGGATATAATCGAGCAATAACAACGATTATTGATTCCAATCTAACGACCCTGATAGGTGTTGGGATTTTGTATTATTTTGGAAGTGGTCCTACCCGCGGATTTGCCGTGACCACATCACTTGGAATCATTATCTCCATGTTTACCGCCATTTCCCTCACCAAGCAAATCGTGGCATGGTGGGTCCGGTGGAGACGTCCCACCCGACTTCCGATTTAAAGAGAGGCCTCCCATGGGATTACAGCTTATTCCTTACGATACGAATTATAACTTTGTTGCGAAAAAGAACATCATTTTTAGTATCTTAATCGCAATCGTTCTTCTCTGTTTGAGCTCGATTTTCATCCAGGGCTTCAACTATGGCATCGATTTTAAAGGCGGCTTGCTTTTAGAGGTTCGAACAAAAGAAGCAGCAGATATTGCCAAATTGCGGTCTGACTTGAGTGGTGTTGTTCAAGGAGAAGTGACGCTCCAGGAGTTTGGAGCACCTAATGATATTTTGATCCGTGTAGAACGCCAACCCGGTGGAGATGAGGCACAACTCGCGGCCCTTGGGAAGATCAAAGAAAAACTTGGATCCAACGTAGAGTACCGGCGTGTCGATTCTGTAGGACCTAAAGTGAGTGAGGACCTCATCCGTAACGGCATTTACGCTGTTATTTGGGCTCTGGTTGCCATGCTTGTGTATATCTGGTTTCGCTTTGAATGGCAGTTTGGCGTGTGTTCACTTATCACCCTTGCCCATGATGCCGTGGTTGTACTGGGCGTTTTTTCAATCTTCCGGCTCGAGTTTAATGAAACGGCCATTATTGCATTATTGATTACCATCACCTATTCCATTAACGATACGGTTGTGATTTATGACAGAATTCGTGAGAACTTGCGGAAATTTAAAAAGATGCCGCTTGGAGAGCTCATTAATCGCAGCATCAATGAAACACTGTCCCGTACGATTCTAACCTCAACCACTACTCTCTTGGCACTTCTCGGCCTTTATTTATTTGGCGGCCCTGTTATTGCCTCTTTCAGCCTCCCCATTCTTGTCGGAATTGCAGCTGGAACGGTTTCATCGATCACAGTCTCGGCCCCTCTCCTTCTTCACGCGCATTTGCGCCGGGATACAATCTCCCAAAAGAGTGAGGATAGTAAGGCTTAAGTCGCTGGCGGGACGAGAGAATAGTGATACGAAGCTAGGTTTTTAATTCCTCTAAACTTCAATGCCTTTTCAACAACACCAAATTTTAAATCTCGGCTTGCGCTTCCCCTCGAGGATATAGGTGACTCGCTCTAAACTAAGCATATTTCCTTCGATAACTATAGTATTGCGCAATGAGGCTGATAGACATTGATGAAAAGGATAAAATCGATTTTTCAGTGGTGATCTATCACCTCTCCCCCTGTGGGGGAGGTAATACCATTTAGGAAAAATAAACTGACTAACCCCCGATGCGTCATCCCGGAATTTAAAAACCCTTCGCGACCCCTTTTAGGGGAAGCGTTAGGGTTTTTTAATATCCGGGACCCAGAAAATGCTTTGAATCACATAAAATCCTGGGTCCCGGATATTAAGAAAA
>DATKTE010000093.1:0-14680 GCA_035531295.1 Alphaproteobacteria bacterium | reverse complement strand
AAGCCTATGATCATTTGCATCTCATTGAGAATGAATTTTTAAGACAAAGGTCATTATTTTTGCCCCTTGGTATGTATGATTGCAAAGTAGAGGATGCATGGAAAGGATCTAATCGAAGCATATTTTTTATTTGTCCAGGTCTTGGATTTAATCCCTATTATCAAGATATTTACAATCAATTTACAAAGAATTTTAAAGGCCTAGCCTATGCAATTGGAGGCGATCAACCAATTTCTGTCACTGATCCGAATGTTCTTGGGTATGTTCCTAAAGAAGTGCATGACCGTAATATGCAGGAAATGCGAGTTATGTTTTATCACAGTACGGAACCCAATCACATTCATTACCATCCTTTTGAAGCTATAAAAGCAGGAATGCCATTGGTGTTTATGGCGGGGGGAATGTTGGATCGCATGGGTGGCAAAAATTTGCCAGGCAGATGTAAAAATATTAAAGAAGCCCGCCGCAAAATTGAACGCATTCTTAATGATGATTGGGCACTTATTGAAGATATTCGAAAGAGCCAAGCTTGTCTTCTGGATCCTATGCGGTCTGAAAATTGTTTTGAAGCTTGGCAGACGGGTTTTGCACCTATATTTAGCCATATAGAAAAGACAAAATCAATCCATCCAGTCGCGATAAGAAAACAAAAGCGGATAGCCGTCATTTTGCCAGCTGAATATAAGGGAGGAAGTTTACGTGGGGCAAAATTACTTGCCCAAGCCATTGAAAATGGTGCTCAACAGGCAGGGGAAAATATAGAAGTCATCTTTTGTCATTTAGATGGTTTCTATACAGACGAAGATTTTGCTGATCTGCCAGTTTCTATTAAGCGACGGCCTTATAATTGGCGCATATTGGATAAAAAAGAAGCAACTCGGGCCATGATATATGCAGGCTTAGAGCAGAAATTAGAATCTAAGCATTACCAAGTTGCCGATGATCAAATCAATCAACTCATGGATTGTGATCTTCTCGTCGTGATTTCCGATCGTCTCATCTGTCCTTTATTGCCAATTAGGCCTTATATAACAATGGTTTATGATTACATCCAGCGATACGAGAATCTTCTTTCAGAGAAATTGAACCGACAATATATAAATAGAGCCCACGCTGCTGAACATGTCTGGGTGACGACTGAATTTACAAGAAGTGATGCCATACAATTCGCGGGCTTGCCCAGCCATAAAGTGAGTAAGCTGCCTATGCTCGCTCCCCAAATGAAACTGCATCAAAATATCAAAGGAAATGATTCCGGATCTTCCTATTTCTTGTGGACAACAAATACAACTATACATAAAAATCATGAAAATGCCTTCAAGGCTCTCACTCTTTATTATGAAAAATATGATGGCCAATTGGAATGTCATGTTACCGGAGTTAATTCTAAAAACTTAATTGATAGTGATTTGCCACATCTCAAACCATTGGAAGCGATTGTCGAGAAAAGTCCTAAATTAAAACAGAAGTTAAAATTGATAGGTGAGCTTAGCGAATCAGCCTATCAATCAAAGTTAAAATTCTCTCAGTTTCTTTGGCATGCGGGTCGTATAGATAATGGAACATTTGCGGTGATCGAGGCTGCTCACCTTAGTGTGCCTTCGCTATCCAGTGACTATCCAGCTATGCGTGAAATTGATAAGCAATTTAGCTTAAATCTCAACTGGATGGATGCGTACAATCCTGAAGATATGGCGATTCAACTCAAAAAATTGGAAGTTGAGGGAAATGCTTTGAAATCAACATTACCATCAGCTGAAACTCTAAGTTGCCAATCTGTAGAAAAATTATCTGGGGTGTATTGGAAGGCGGTGAAAGAATGTCTATAAAAAAATATGGGATATATCTCGCCTATCCTCCTTTTGTAGATTTACGCAGTCAAGGTTTGGGGCGTCACCTGGCCGAGTTTCTGAAAGCCCTTCAAGAACGTCAGGATGTTTGTTTCGTTCTAGCATGCCCCAGCTGGATGAAGCCTAGTTTAATAGCTTTATTTGATGATGCTAAAGTGCAATATGATCGCTTTGAAATAATATCACCGCGTAAACAGCCCTTACTATTAGGTTTATTAAATATTTTTAGAATAATAAAAAGACCTGTAGTAGGAAAATATCAATTAGGGACGAAATATCAATTCATTAAAAACCTTGTTTTAAAATTAATGTACTATGTAGAGAAAACAGTCGTTTCCACACATAGTAAAATATTATTAGCAACACTTTTAATAATCTTCCTTCCCCTTTTTCTTGTTGTGGGATTGGTCGTAATCCTTTTCAGATTTTTTGTCGGGATATGTGCATTTACTAAAAAATCTAGTTTTGCTAAAAGTCTCGCGAAAAAAACAAAAATTTCTGCCCACATTACTGTTAATTCTTCCACTTCTTCTGTTTTTCTTGCCAAAAACTTTTTAGTTTTTATGAAAGAGAAAGCGATAGATAAAATTTATGATTTTATAGACAGCCTGAAAGATAGCTGGATTGCTCTAGAATTATTTAAAATTTTGAGAACAAATGAGGCTATGTTAATGAATAATCTCATTAATTCTCGTTCAGATATATCAGCCTGGTATTGTCCGACAGCCTTTTGGCCAGACTTCAATAAGGTTAAAGCACCAAGACTTATGTGTGTTCCTGATGTTGTCATGACTGATTTTCCCATTGCTTTTTCACTCTTGAGATCAAACCGCGCGCTTGATAGTTTCATGCAGATAGAAAAGGCAATTGAAGGCGGACAGCACTTTGTAACTTATAGTGAAGAAGTTAAATGGCGCACACTAACCCAACGCTACCATATTGACCCTGAGAAGATATTCGTTGTTCTTCATGGCGACAATTCATCAGATAAGCTATTTAGTTTTTCGAATACGACATCCCAAAACGAGCGCGTTATAACTACTTTTTGCTGCAATCTTTTAAAAGACGCATTATTCAAATCCACGAATAAAATGAATCGAGGTATTTTTGTCGATACTTCTAACTTGAAATTTATGTTTTACGCCAGCCAGTTCAGGCCTAATAAGAACGTCATATCCTTATTAAAAGCTTATGAATATCTCTTAAAGCGGAGGCATATTCCCCACAAATTAATTTTAACGGGAAACTCCAAAGTCTTTCCAGAAGTTCAAGAATTTATTAAATCTCACAATCTAGAATATGATGTTTTATTTTTACATGGGTTATCTACCCAACAGCTCGCAGCTTGCTATAAGCTTGCTGACCTTGCCGTAAACCCCAGCTTAAGCGAAGGAGGGTGCCCTTTCACATTAACAGAAGCACTTTCCGTGGATACCCCCGTAGTAATGGCCCGTATACCTGTAACTTTAGAAGTTATTAAGGATCCGGATTTAGATAAAGAAATGCTCTTTGACCCCTACGATTGGCGAGATATGGCTGATCGCATTGAATGGGCATTAAAGAATAGAGAAGAATTATTGGCAAAGCAGAAGATATTTTATAGTATTCTTGAAAAGAGAACTTGGGAAGTTGTTGTAGATGAATATATTAGTATTCTTGACCATATTTCTACCAAGGATCTAGGTGAAGAAAACTTAATGGATGCTGCTTGATGGTTGAGTGTAAAGGGCTCTTAATCCTTGGTTGCGGAGGGCATGCAAGAAGTATCGCAGATGTTGCTTTGTCGTCTGGAATTGAGCAGCTTCTGTTTATCGACTCAAATGCCAAAGATGGTGAACAATTTTTGGGATTTCCGGTTCAAAGAATTATGGAGGATTCTTTATCTAAAGGTTGGATGTGCTTGCCTGGTTCAGGTGATAATGAACAAAGAAAATTACAAGTTGAAATGGCTGAATTAAGAGCTTGGCCCCTTGCAACTTTAGTTGCTCCTTCGGCCTCTATCGGCATTTCTAGCATGATTTGTCCAGGTTCTTTTGTGGCTCACCAAGCCCACATTGGCCCGATGGCGAAAGTAGGGAAAGGGTGCATTATTAATACGGGAGCAATTATTGAGCACGATTGCATTATTGGTGATTATAGTCATATTTCAATAGGCGCAGCGATTGCGGGCCGTTCAATTGTTGGTGATTTATGCTCACTTTTTGCTGGATCTACAGTTAATGATTCGATTCAAATTTGCAATGATGTTATTGTCGGAAGCGGAGCTGTAGTCATAGATAATATCCAAGAATCAGGCATATATGTCGGAGTCCCAGCTAGACGGGTAAATAAATAAAAATGAAAGTCCTTCATTTTTATAAAGTATTTTTTCCTGATAATTTTGGTGGAGTAGAAAAGGTCATAGATCAAATATCGATAGGTGCTGCAGATCTGGGTATTGAATCAGAAGTATTATGCTTAACCCCACAAAAAAATGAATCATTAATTGAAATGAATGGGTACAAAGTTCATCGTGTCCCCCAGCTACTTGAGATAGCTTCAACTCCATTTTCAACCAAGATTTTTAAACACTTTGCGCAATTAGCAAAAGATGCTGATATCATACATTATCATTTTCCCTGGCCTTTTGCAGATGTTGTTCACTTTGCAACAAGAGTTCATAAGCCTACTCTCATAACCTATCATTCAGATATTGTTAAACAAAAAGGCCTTCTAAAATTTTACAAACCCCTAATGAATCGATTCCTTTCGGATACAAATTGTATCGTTGCAACTTCTCCCAATTACGTTACCTCAAGTGCTGAATTGAGTAAGTATTCCAGTAAAGTTAGAGTCATCCCCATTGGACTTAATAAAGACTCTTACCCGGAACCCACCTCTGAACGGTTAAAATATTGGAAAAATAAATTTAAGGATAATTTCTTCCTTTTTATTGGCGTCATGCGTTATTATAAAGGTCTTCACACTTTAATAGAAGCAGCAAAGGGGATTGATGCTCCTATTGTCATTATTGGATCCGGAGAGCCCATCGAGCAAGAGCTGAAAGTGCAAGTGCAGCAACTTGGTCTAAATAATATTCATTTTCTAGGACCCGTTGCAGAAGAAGATAAGGTCGCTTTGTTAAGGCTTTGTTATGGCGTCGTATTACCATCTCATTTACGTTCGGAAGCTTTTGGTATCTCTTTACTTGAAGGCGCAATGTATGGCAAGCCAATGATCTCATGCGAAATTGGGACCGGGACGACATATATTAATATCCATAAGGAAACGGGAATAGTGGTCCCTCCTGGAGATTCTTTCCGTCTTCAAGAAGCCATGCAGTTTCTTCTAGAAAGACCGAAAGAAGCAAAAATCATGGGTTTACAGGCAGAGAAAAGGTATCGGACTCACTTTACAGCCGAGAAAATGGTTAGGTCCTATGTAGATATATATGAAGGCTTATTGAAGTAGATTTAAATATAAGACATTCTAGGCTGCATCAGGGATTCTGCCGTAAATATCATCGAAGCGGATAATATCATCTTCTCCCAAATAGGTCCCCGTTTGAACCTCAATCATTACTAGCATGGTATCCCCGGGATTTGTCAAACGATGTTTATTCCCTACAGGGATATAAGTTGACTGATTAATCTCTAAGGTGAACTCATCGTCGCCGTTAATAACAAGAGCTTTACCGCTTACAATAACCCAATGTTCTGCTCGGTGATTATGCATTTGCAAGCTCAAACTATCACCTGGGTTAACTTCAATACGCTTTATCTTAAAACAAGGCCCCTCTTCTAAAATCGTATATGTACCCCAAGGCCTTTGAACTGTACGGTGTAATTTATGAGCTTCATGCCCCTTATTTTTAAGATTGTTATAAATATTTTTTACTTCTTGAGCATTTTTTTTATGCGCAACCAACAAAGCATCTGAAGTATCGACAATAATTAAATCTTCCAAACCAACAGCGCCAATCATTCGATCCGCGCTTTCAATATAACAATTTTTTACACCATGAATGGTGGCTTCCCCTTTTATACAATTACCCTGTGAATCTGGATCTGATAATTTGCTAATTGCGCTCCATGTCCCAATATCACTCCAACCTATATTACATGGGACGATAGCTGCTTTATCTGTTTTTTCCATAATAGCATAATCTATGGAATTTTCCGGAACGTCAGCAAAAGTTATGGGGTCTATTTCAAGGCTTCTAAGTTGCGTGTTCTTAGTTGATTTTGATTGTTTTCTACAAGCTTGCGTTGCATTTAAAATATCTGGGCAATACATTGCCATGTCATGAAGAATAACTTCTGCAGAAAAACAAAACATACCTGAATTCCACAAAAAATTATTTGCTTTAAGGTATGCCTCAGCTTGTTCTAAAGAAGGTTTTTCAACGAAACGAATCACATCATTGCCATTTGCTTCAATGTAACCATATCCTGTTTCAGGTGAAGTTGGCATGATTCCAAAAGTTACGATTCTTCCAGTTTTTGCTAATTTTTCTGCCTCACGAACCGCATTTAGAAATGCACTTTGATCTAATATGAGATGATCAGATGGCAAAACCAGTAAAATTGAATCTTTCCCATATAAGCTCAATATTTCCTGAGCGGCGAGTGCAATTGCTGCTGCTGTGTTTTTTCCAAACGGTTCTAAAATATAGTTTCGCTCAAAACTAGTATTAACTTTGTTGCTAATTTCCTCATATTCTTTTTCGGTCCTAAAAAAGAATTCTTTATTCGTCACTGTTGTAATGCTTTTTACAGCTGGAATGGCGCTACTTCTTAAATAAACTTTCTGTAAAAAGCTTTGCCCATCTGACAACTTCATAAATGGCTTAGGATTAAGATCCCTAGAAACTGGCCATAACCGACTGCCAACTCCACCCGACAAAATAACTACATGCATTTATATGGTTCTCTATATATAAAAAAGATGTAATCTTTGATCTAAATCATTGTACTCACTGTGTCAAGTTAGTAGGGCACATCTCGAATCAGGCCATGTTTAGAAATTGCCTACAATTCTCCGCCTTCTTATCCCCCTCTTCGTTAATAAATTTGTAACTTCTTTATGATATATTTAAGACTTAAGTAATCAAAAAGCATGCAGAATACAAGGTAAAGGAATATTAAAAAAGATGAGTGATAATCCTGAAGACTGGAAAAAAGTTCCTCAAGAAGTTTATGATATATGCTGGCTAAAGGGGACAGAAGCCCCTTTCTCCGGCGAATATAATAAGCTTTATGAGCCTGGAACATATTCTTGTGCTTGCTGTGAGTCTGAATTGTTTTCCTCAGATACTAAATATGATTCAGGAAGTGGCTGGCCAAGCTTCTGGGAATCTGCAAGCCAAAATGCTGTCGCAAAAAAACAAGATACGAGTTATGGCATGGTTCGAACAGAAGTTCTTTGTGGTAAATGTGGCGCTCATTTAGGTCACGAATTCGAAGATGGTCCCAAACCAACTGGCAAACGCTTTTGTATAAATTCACTTTCACTTAAATTCCAACCAAAAGGTCAAAATAATGAGCGAAAATAAAGAAAAAAAGGCTATCTTTGCTGGGGGCTGCTTCTGGTGTACAGAAACCGTATTTACTGGGAATGTTGGCGTAAATAAAGTAACTTCCGGTTATATCGGTGGGGATACCCCAAACCCAACATACAAGGAAGTTTCGACAGGCACCACGGGTTACTACGAAGCGGTCGAAGTTATCTATAATCCGGATGAAATTACCTATAATGAGCTTTTAAATCTTTATTGGGAAAGTATAGACCCTACTGATGCAGGGGGGCAATTTGCAGATCGTGGAACGCCTTATTTTACAGCAATTTTCTACACGGATGAAGACCAACTCAAAGTAGCCACGGAGTCTCGTGAAAATGTCGCTCAAAAGTTAAACACTAAAATTGCAACAAGGATTATACCCGCAGGCACATTTTATCCCGCAGAAGAATACCACCAACAGTACTCGAAGAAAAATCCTGTACACTATAATTTGTATAAAAATGCAAGCGGAAGAGAAAAATTGCTTAATAGCTTATGGCACAACGAAAAATAATTAACTAAGGCTAAGTCACTCCCCTGCAAATCTCATATTTCAGAGCTAGCTAAATGAATCCTTGATACCTAAAAACATAACAAACTAAGAAAAACCCGAGAGAATTTAGGAGAAGCCCTAATCACATGGATAAAGGCACGAGATAAGATGATCATAGAACGACTTAATCCTAACAAAACGAGGACGAGCTATTTTAAAGAAGCATTTGCAGAGTTAATTCTTTAAACGAATAAAAACACTATAAATTAAAAAAGACATTTCTTTCATTTTGTATATGTCATATAGAAGTTCTTCTGCTTACTAAAAGGGAAAGGCAAAAAATGACAGAACAAAATGACTCTCTAGAACTGATGGCGATGGTAGCAGATATTGTTGCGGCCTATGTTTCTAATCATCAAATGGAGACCTCGAGCCTGCCTGGATTTATCCAGCTTGTTCAACGGAGCCTATACAATGTTGGTTCCAGTAAATCACTTTTACTCTCTGTGCGATCAGAGCCAGCTGTTCCTATTGAAGATTCCATTCAACCAGACTACATCGTTTGTCTTGAGGATGGGAAGTGCATGAAAATGCTAAAACGCCACCTAAAGACATCTTACAACCTAACTCCTGAGCAATACCGTGAGCGGTGGGGTTTACCATCAAACTATCCAATGGTTGCGCCAAATTACGCAAAAACTCGCCAAACAATTGCAAAAGGCATAGGGCTTGGAACTCATCGTAAGGGCCAGAAAAAAGCAGCAGCTTAAGCTGTAAGATAAGTTCGCCGATGCTCTTTTGCATCGGCGGCTATTTTACGAATATTGTGTGATTGCTTACAAAAAAACTACTTATAAGTTTTATTGTCTTGTTGATAAGGGGTTGATCCCATCTCGGGATCATCAAAGACAACACCTAAGTCATTAAATTCTCTTAATCGTCTAGGATCTTCCCTCGAAGCTTCTTCTATATCTTGGAGTTTACGAGTTTCCAAATTCTCTACTGAATTTGATGCTTCTAAGATCGGAGAGAACATGAATATTCCCCCCAATACTGGTAAAACTTTATAAAACATAAACCTCCCTTAATTTTTTATTTTTATTAGCACATAGGCGATGTGTTTATCTTTGGAACAACTGTATAATAAACACGGTCTGTTGAATAGAGGATTTTGATTAATAAATAAACTAGCCGCCTCAATAGGTTGAGGAAGATCACAATTGGCATAAGGAATCCCTTAAACTTTGCTTCCTTTTACATCTAAGAGGAGTTTCTTGAGCACAATCTTACCTGTGATAGATTTATCCTCGTATTTCTGTTAGACTTAAAGAAAAAGTTTGAAACTGCTTAAGCAAGCCTCGTAGGGAGACTTTTTACATGGAAATTCAGGCAATACTTTATCAGATCTTAAATATTGTCGTTACCTGTATTAATCTTTTTGGCATAACTATCGTCTTCTGGGGATTTGTCGTCGCTGCTATGAGCTTTATTCGCATGAAACTTCACCACCATGGCGTCATTTTTTTCCTTAAAGAGGCCAGTGAGATCAGGGCTATCTTAGGGACCTACATCCTCTTTGGTCTCGAGTTTATGATCGCAGGCGACATCATTCATACGTTTATTAAACCCTCTCAAGAAGATTTGATTGTTCTTGCAACGATTGTTGCGATCAGAACGGTCATTAGCTACTTCCTCGGCCGCGAAGTCGATGGAGCCCTCCGCGATAAAGCGGATCAAAAAGTCTTTAAAAAAGAATTAAAATCAAAATCAATTACTTAACTAAGGGAGACTCATGACATGACAGACCATTCTTCATTCGAAGACCGCCGTAAAATGGCACAAGAATTAAAAGAATACCTTGCAGATACAACCATTGTTTATTTTAAGACACATGGGTTTCACTGGAATGTGGAAGGACAAAATTTTTATAGCCTCCATCTTATGTTCGAAAAATTTTATGAGGAACTTTGGAATTCGATGGACGAAATTGCAGAGCGCATACGTGCTTTGGGTGAAAAAGTACCCCCGAGTTTTGCAGAACTCTTAAAAGACGCTACTATCAAAGAAGCGGAAACTCCTCCTACAGCTTCAATTATGATACTTTCTTTAAGAGATGACTACGTTCAGTTAGCAAAAAGAGCGCATAACATTGGCTCTTTAGCTGACGAACAAAAAGATCGGGTTACGACAGATATGATGACAGAAAAAGCGAACTTTTTAGAAAAAGCAACATGGATGCTTCAGAGCACGACTACTGACTAATCTGTTGGGCGAGTGTAGCTTCGAGAAAAACATCAATGTCGCCTTCTAGCACACCGTGGGCATTTCCTTTTTCAGCATGCGTTCTTAAATCTTTCACCATTTGGTAAGGATGAAGAACATAGGAGCGGATCTGATGGCCCCATCCAATCTCTGATTTCGTAGCCTCAGAAGCCTGAACGGCTTCTGCTCGCTTTTTAAGTTCAAGCTCATAAAGTCGAGCCTTGAGCATATTCATGGCTTGAGCTCGGTTACGGTGTTGAGAACGGTCATTTTGGCACTGAACCACAACCCCTGTTGGAAGATGGGTGATACGTATAGCACTATCAGTTTTATTGACATGCTGTCCGCCCGCACCTGAAGCCCGATAGGTATCAACCCTTAAGTCCTTATCTTCAATTTCAATATCTATAGATTCATCGACTTCAGGATAAACCCACACAGAAGCGAAACTTGTATGACGGCGTGCATTAGCGTCAAAAGGAGAAATGCGCACTAAGCGGTGAACACCACTCTCCCCTTTAAGCCACCCATAGGGATGGTCAGCATCTTTATGTGAGCTCACCTTAAATGTTGCAGATTTAATTCCCGCTTCTTCGCCCGCACTTTCTTCAATCCACTCTATTTTGTATCCCTTGGCCTCTGCCCAGCGTGTATACATACGTGCAAGCATCAATGCCCAATCTTGAGCTTCTGTCCCTCCCGCGCCTGCATGAACTTCTATAAAGCAATTGTTGATATCAGCTTCTCCCGACAAAAGAGTCTCAAGCCGCAGCCGGCCGATTCTTTGATGGAGAGATTCAATGTCCTTTTCCGCTGCATCTTGTAACTCTTGGTCTTCATCCATCTCCCCAAGCTCTAAAAGCTCAAGGGCGTCTTTGAGCTCTTTATCAATTTTCAGAATACGATCAACCGATTGGGAGAGCTGCTCTCGCTCCCGCATTATTTTCTGGGCGTTTTGCGGATCATCCCACAAAGTAGGGGCTTGAACTTCTTTTTCTAATTCTTGAAGACGCTTTTGGGAGTTATCCCAGTCAAAGTCGCCTCCTTAGGAGGGTAATGCCCTCCTCAATCTCATGGACAAGAGCTTCAGTTTCTGCGCGCATTATAAGTCTTCTTTTCTTAGGAGTTTTTGAAAATATATATTATTTTATTATAGCAAGACTGCAGAGTCTGCAAGATATGAAAAAATACAATATTTGTCTTCAAGACTTCAATTACAGGTATTATCAGGAGGACACTCTCCCACACTCACATTTCTCCAACCCGCATAACAGGAATACGACACTGACTGATCAGGTAAAATCGTCACTGGGCATTCCAGGAAATTTTCAGCGCATAGCTCCTCTGGAGTTATTTTAAGAGCGTTAAAATCATCACTCGTTATATTTTTAATGGGTAATTTTTTTTTAAGATCATCTTTTGGTTGACAGATGACACATCCACATTCATCGGCTTTAGCATCATAAATATTTAATAAAAATACTGTACTGATGATATAAAAGAATGTCTCAAATAAAATTGATATTTTCACTTTTCTGCCTCAAATATTCACAAGTGCTAAATTTATAGGGTAAAAATTAAGATTTTATTAATGTGGAAAATTCGATCTTGTTCAGTTACAGATCAACAAAAGCCTCTGGGTGTTTTTGTGCAATGCGTAACAAAACCGTGGCCGGTCCACTAGGCTTGCGTCTTCCTTGTTCCCACTCTTGAAGTGTTCTTAAACTAATTCCCATGTAGGTGGCAAAGGTGGATTGGGAGAGGTGAAGTTCTTTTCTGATAGCCACAACATTTGGACGCTCAATCACACGCCTTTTTCCGTTCCCTTTGCGAATAGAATCAATTCCTTCTAAGATTTCTTGACCAATATTTCTTTTTTCATCATAAGGGTATGTTTTCCTGTCATAAACTTAAAAAAGACTAGATTGCTTCGGGCTTTTGCCCTCGCAAAAACGACTGTGGGACGATTCCTACTGTCGTCTTCGCGAGCCCACAAAGTGGGCGTGGCGATCCAGCCTTCTTAAAGAATAGACTCATATAAATCATTCCATTCAGGGTTTATAGATTCTATAAGTTTTAATTTCTTTTTTCTAGAATCAGATTTTATCTGCCTCTCTCGAAAATTAGCACTATCCATGTCCCCCAGCATCTCATAATAGACTAACATCTTGCATCCATAACGATGAGTAAAACCAAGAGTTAGTCCATTTTTATGTTGAAACACCCTCCGTACAAGATTAGAGGTTACTCCCGTATAAAGAGTCCCATTACGTTTGTTAGCCATAATATAAATCGCCGGTTTTTTCATACACCCCTGACGCTAAATTCCTGGATCGCCTCGCCCACTTTGTGGGATCGCGAAGACGGCCGTGGGGGCAACACCCCCACTCGTCTTTGCGAGGAGCGTGAGCTCCGAAGCAATCCAGAAATAACTAAATTTCATTCATGATAAGTATATATTTCATTAACATATAAATCAAATTTTTCTTAATCTTAAATGATTCACCCAATCTTCGCCAACTCTTGATCCAAGTTCACGCTATCGCCTTTTTTTACATCAGAGAATTTATTATTAACTTCATTTAGAGTAATGCGAATATAATTCTTCAAAATCGAGAATTTCACCACTGTTATCTCTTGCCAAAAGTCTTTTGGTTATTTCTATTTCCTCTAATCTTTTTTTTGCTAACTCATATGCTTTTTTTGCATCCTCACTGCCTTGATTAGCCGCTTTTTGATACAACTCTATGGCTTTCTGTTGATTTCTTTCGGCCTCCATAACATCAAAATGTGTGCCAGTAGTGTGTTTCAAGGATTTGATGGAATATATGGTGCCAAGTAAATATAGTGAATTCGCATCGCCTTGATTAGCCGCTTTTTCTAACCACTCTTCGGCTTTATGTAAATTACCCTTTTTACGATAATGTGCACCAAGACGAAATTGGACCTCCACATGGCCTTGTTCAGCAGCTTTTATTAACCATTTTTCCTTGCCATTGATGCATGCTTTAACTAAAGGGAAGTCTGCTTTCATCATCTTTGGCAAAGAGGAAAAAGTCTGATAAAAAGCTGTATTTACTGAAGGTTCAATAATTTTCTTTTGTCCCATAGACTCGTAAAATTCCTTAACTTCCTCATAAAAAGCAGTTGCAGTCTTTTTCAATTTCTCTCGTACTTCTGGATTATTTTGAGACGTTTTTAGAAGTTCTTTAGGAAGGTGTTTCAAAAGCTCTGCTAAGCCAACCCCCAGAAGACGGCTTTCTGCGACAGGACTTCCAACTTTAGAGGCTTTGCGATATAATTTTTCAGCCTCTTGATATTGACCTTTAGAAGTAAGTCCTCTTCCTTTTGTTAAAGCCAAGAGCAGGAGAAAAGCTTGTCGAGACGATACCCCTGGAGAACCCCCAACATCTTCCCCATGATCCTCTTCTTTTACCCATTTTTCCCAATGAACGTCCCTAATGAACTTCTTTAAGGCGCTCGCATCCATTACGAGATCAAATGTTTGTTTATTAACAAGCCTGAGTAGTACTAGAGTTTTAAGCTTCTCGAATTGATCCGCCCTCCCCTCAAAAAATCCATCAAGAGTGTGAAAGAAAATCTTTTGTTGCACTTCTAGAGGAAGAGAATCAAACGTGCCTCTTTTCAGGTTTTCGTTTTCTCCAATGTCACCTTCTAACGGTGCAGCCCTTCTAGATGATAATCTTTTCTGAGTTTGTTCAGGTTCATCAGATTTCATAGACCAAAGGGGCTCTCCTATGACTATTCCCACAATTAATGAGGCTAGCAAGCTGACACAATTTTTTATCATAATTATTTCCTTTAAAAAAATGAATTTTTAAGGAGGTAGATAATTAAAGTCAATGGACATGTATTTTAAAATTCACCCAATCTTCGCCAACTCTTGATCCAAGTTCACACTATCGCCTTTTTTCACATAAACCTTTTCAATAATTCCGTCACACTGCGCTCGAATAATATTTTCCATCTTCATGGCTTCAATTACAGCAACTGGCTGGCCGGTTTTAATGGACTCTCCTTCACAAACTGCAACTTCTACAATCAATCCTGGCATCGGAGCCTTAACGATCCGTGTGGTGTCTGACTTATGTTTAATGGGCATGTTCAGGGAAAGCTCGGCGACGCGCTTGTTAACCACCTGAGTGCGAATACCATATCCATTCCAAAACAGCTCATCACTAATGCCCTCGTGATCCAATTGAAGCGTCAGAGTATGGCCATTAAAAAGCCCTTCAAAAAGCACATCGCCAGGTCTCCACTGTGTTTCGATAAGAAGGGTTTCGTCCCCTTCCCTTACTTCACAGCGCTCCCCTTCGAGCTGGACATTCACGAGATGCCGTTCATTGCCCGCAAGCACAACCAATTCCGCCTGATTTAAATGTTGGCGAATACAATGCATCACAGCCGCTGCTCCAACGGCGAACTGGGGTTCTTTTGAAACCTGTGGTACAAACCCTTCACCGTAAACTTCATCGAGCGTTGTGGTGCTGAATTTGCCTTGTCTGAAAAAGGATG
>DATKTE010000092.1:0-17926 GCA_035531295.1 Alphaproteobacteria bacterium | reverse complement strand
GATGAAGGGCTTCAGAGGTTTTTTATTTCTCTGAAGCCTTTATAAATAGTTTACTTGAAAAATGTCTTTTTAAAATCATCTTTCGTTTCCATGAACATCTTTCGCATGTGCTCATTTTTGATAAGGCTTGCTCCGCGATCGATGAATCTATCCGCAAAATTTATAAACTTATCTGGCTCATCTGTATTATTCGTAAGCGCTTTAAAAGATTCACCAGCTGCTTCACCCACATTCCATAATTCTTCAAGTAATGTTGGCTCATCATCAAGCTTATGATGTTTAGTTGACCTTTGAGATTCTTCGTGGTCTTGATCCCTCACCTTTCGCTTTTGGCTAGCATCAGGCAATACATGTTCAAGCATATCATATTTTTTTGCCATCGCATTGTGAGTTTCTCTATATCTAGATCGAATCCTTCTTTGTGTATTGATTTGATCCTCATCGCCCTTACCCTCCATACTAAGTGTTTGATCTCCTGAAGCAAGGATAAAAGATGTAAGTAACAAACCAACGTAGGTTAGCTGCTTGAAGCTTTGTATATTTTTAGTAATCATGACTATCTCCTTTGTATATGTTTAAGTTTTAATAGCTCAAGAAATTTATTAGCCCTGAGCTATTATTTTTTTACATCTATTTATGAGATTTCGAATCTCGTGAAGATTACGTCAGGAAAGATTACTTCCGGTAAAAACACGGATAGACTTATAGGGACATGAGGTTACGGCGCTTTATTCCTTGAATCCAACCAATGTTATCTACTTCTTGCTACTCTTCGCAAAATTTTCAATCATCGGCAGCAGCTCAATAGGCAGAGGAAAGACAATGGTTGAATTATTTTCTTCCGCAATTGACCCCAAAGTCTGGAGATAGCGCAAAACCATGGTTTGGGGTTGTTTGGCAAGAGTTTGGGCGGCTTTAAGAAGGTTTTCCGAGGCTTGGTACTCCCCCTCAGCATGAATGACTTTGGCGCGACGGTCACGTTCAGCTTCGGCCTGCTTGGCGATCGCGCGAATCATACTTTCATCAAGGTCAACCTGCTTGATTTCAACGTTTGTGACCTTGATTCCCCATGCACTTGTCTGCTCATCCAAAATATTTTGCAGAGATGCATTGAGCTTATCACGTTCTGCTAGAATGACGTCGAGTTCATGTTGACCGAGTACTGAACGTAAAGTTGTTTGAGCCAACTGGCTGGTGGCTTCAAAGAAATCTTCCACATTGATAATGGCCTTTTGTGGATCGATCACACGGAAATAGAGAACAGCATTGACTTGAAGGGAGACGTTGTCTCGAGAAATAACTTCTTGGGTTGGGATATCTAAAACGATGACCCGCAAATCTACGCGCATCATTTTTTGGATGATGGGGAAAACAAGAATAAGTCCGGGGCCTTTTACTTTCCAAAACCTGCCTAAGGTGAAGACAACGCCTCTCTCAAATTCCCACAGGATGCGGAAGCTTCTGAAAATAATGAGGAAGACGATGACGCCAATGACGCCGAAAAAGATAAAGGTATTTGAAAAATCCCCTGATGAATATTCATGCATGATTAAATCCTTTCTGCTTCTATGGCTTTACAATAAGTTCCAGTCCGTCACATTTAATGACCTTCACTTCTTGCCCTTTTTTTAAGGGAAGGGGTGAACGCGCTTTCCAAAGCTCTCCATCCACTTTTACCCATCCTAAACCTTCAAAATCGTTTTGTACAATGGCCATTTCTCCAATCAAAGCTTCTTCACCACTGACAATCTTCTTTTTTCTAGCCTTTAATGCTAATCCAATAATCAGTAAAAAGAAGATTGAAGTGGCAATAGTCATCCCTGTGATCAATCCCCAAGGGGTTGCATATCCTTTTAAATCAAATAAGAGAATAGAGCCTATAACGAAGGCAATGAGACCACCACCCCCCAAGACGCCATAACTAGGGACGTAGAGCTCAGAGGCTATAAAAAGAATTCCTGTGATCGTTAAAGCAAGGCCGCTGTAATGGATGGGAAGAAGTTGGAAGGCGTAAAGGGCAAGCAAAAGAGCAATCGTTCCTGTAACACCAGGAAGCACAAATCCTGGATTGACGAATTCAAAGAAAAGTCCCCAAATTCCAATAATCAGCAAAATATAAGCAACGTTTGGATCTGTGATCACTTGTAAGAATCGAATACGCCAACTTGGCTCCCATACTTCAACTTTAACGTCTTCCGTATTGAGGACTTTGACTTGGTTTTGAACCACAACTGATCGGCCATTCAATTGCTTTAAAAGATCCGGAATATTTTTAGCAACTATATCAATAACGTTCAACTGCAAGGCTTCATTTGATTGAAGGCTAGCTGCGTCTTTAACCGCCTTTTCTGCCCATTCAGCATTCCGGTGGCGATGTTGCGCCAATCCTTTTATATATGCGACAGAATCACTCAAAATTTTCTTATCGAGAGTTGATTGTTCTTTTGGTTTGGATTGCTCACCACCTAATACATCTAAATTGACGGGAGTTGCTGCACCGAGATTAGTTGTGGGAGCCATTGCGGCAATATGGCTCGCGTAAAGGATATAGGTTCCCGCACTTGCCGCACGTGAACCTTCTGGGGCCACATAAGTTATAAAGGGAAGGGGGGAGTTGAAGATATCTTTGACAATGTCTCGCATGGCTTTATCAAAACCCCCTGGGGTATTGAGCTTTAAAATCACACATTCGGCCTGCTGAGCAACGGCATGCTCAATTCCAGTGTGAATGTAATCTTGGGTTGCCGGGCCAATGGAGCCATCAACATCTAGGAGAAGGACGGTTTTGCTGGCGTACGCCTCGTGGCTCTGCAGAAATAAAAGCAGAGCAAAAAGGGGAAGGGAGTTGAAAATTCTTTGTAACATATTATTTATAATATTATATATGAGTAATCTAAAAATTAATTATGCCACTCTTATTCCTTTTCGTCAAAGTTTCAATAAGACAACACTTGACCCAAAGATAGAAGCAAGGAATTTTATATTATGACGTCTTCACTCTTCACTCTCGTTTCTGACTTTGAGCCCGCCGGTGATCAACCTACAGCGATTCAATCTCTTATAGAAGGGCTTAAAACAGAGGAACGTGATCAGGTCCTTCTCGGTGTCACGGGATCAGGAAAAACCTTTACCATGGCTCAAATTATTGCAGAGCAAGGACGACCAGCCCTGATCATGGCTCCGAATAAAACACTGGCGGCTCAGCTCTACGGAGAGATGAAATCCTTTTTCCCCCATAATGCGGTTGAGTATTTTGTATCTTATTACGACTATTATCAGCCTGAGGCTTATGTCCCGCGGACCGATACCTACATTGAAAAAGAAGCAACCATTAACGAACAAATCGATCGAATGCGCCATTCCGCGACTCGGTCCCTTCTGGAGCGGCGCGACGTCATCATTGTGGCGAGTGTTTCGTGCATTTATGGTATCGGATCCGTTGAAACCTATAGCCAAATGGTGGTATCGTTGAAAGTTGGAGATCGGATTGAGCGAGGCGATCTTTTGCGCCAGTTGGTGAGTCTTCAATACAAACGCAATGAAATTGATTTTCATCGGGGAACTTTTCGGGCGAAAGGAGATATCGTTGAAATCTTTCCCTCCCATTACGAAGATAGGGCCTGGAAAATTTCACTCTTCGGCGATGAAATTGAAACGATTGTTGAGGTTGATCCTTTGACTGGAGTAAAAACCTCAGCTCTGGAAGCCATTAAGATTTATGCCAATTCTCACTATGTGACGCCAGGACCCACGCTACAGCAAGCGATAAAAGGTATAAAGGCTGAGCTGATAGAGCGACTTGATGAACTGAGGGGGGAAGAGAAGCTATTGGAAGCACAACGCTTGGAGCAGCGCACAAAATTCGATCTGGAGATGCTCTCAGCGACAGGGATGTGTGCAGGGATTGAAAATTATTCGCGATTTCTGACAGGCCGTGCTCCGGGAGAGCCACCTCCGACTCTTTTTGAATATTTACCTAAAGATTCTCTTTTGTTTGTGGATGAAAGTCATGTGACTGTTCCTCAATTGGGGGGAATGTATAAGGGGGATGCTTCGCGGAAACGGACTCTTTCTGAATATGGATTTCGCCTTCCTTCTTGTCGCGATAATCGTCCCTTAAAGTTCGAAGAATGGGAGGGTATGCGCCCTGCAACGGTTTTCGTATCAGCAACTCCTGGGCCTTGGGAAATGGAACAAACACAAGGCGTTTTTGCAGAGCAAGTCATTCGGCCAACTGGATTAATGGACCCAGTTACCATTGTGAGACCCGTTGAAAACCAGGTGGAAGATCTTATTCAGGAATGTCAAGAGATGGCAAAGAAGGGCTTTCGGGTTCTGGTGACGACCTTGACCAAACGAATGGCAGAGGCTTTAACCGAATACCTAGGAGAGGCGGGTCTTAAAGTTCGGTATGTGCACTCTGATGTCGATACCTTAGAGCGCATTGAAATTATAAGAGATCTGCGACTGGGTGTGTTTGATGTCTTAATTGGAATCAATCTCTTACGAGAGGGCCTCGATATTCCCGAATGCGGGCTGGTCGCCATACTGGATGCGGATAAGGAAGGATTTTTGCGGTCGAAAACTTCACTGATTCAAACCATGGGAAGGGCCGCTCGAAATGTGGAGGGGAGAGCCATTTTGTATGCAGATCGAATGACCCAATCCATGAAATCGGCAATTGAGGAAACCAACAGGCGGCGGGAAAGACAGCAGGCCTATAATGCGACCCATGGAATTACACCTGAAACAATTAAACGATCTATTCATCGGATTTTGGAAAGTGTGTATGAACAAGATCATACGACGATTTCCCTGCAAGAAGACCCTTATTTAGAAATGAACCCTAAAAAACGGAAAGCCTATCTTGAGAGTCTTGAAAAGAAGATGTTTGCTGCAGCGGGCAATTTGGAATTTGAAGAAGCGGCACGGTTGAGGGATGAGCTAAAGAGATTGGAGGAGAAGGAATTGGAGCTTGGGGTGTAAACTAATTTTGAAATACTCCTTGACAAGTAAAAAATAGTAGTTACATAAGTAATGTTGGCTTATTACTGTGTTATTTAAATGAGGTGTTGCTGTGAATACTTTTAAATTTTCTTTATTATTGCTGTCTTTTTCTTCATTAGTACATGCGGGCAAAGATTTTGAGAAAACGCCGCGCGAAATTTATGATATGTCAGATGGCTTTCCTTATACGGGTAAGGGGGCAAAAGTTGCGATTCTTGATACAGAATATAACTTTTATAATCCAATACTTAAGGGAAAAATTGCCAAGGTCTATGACGCAGTCGAAGACCGCATGTACACAGCAGAAGATTATCCCGCATCACAATATTTGAGTCATGGAACACTGGTTGCTCAAACCATAGCCGAAATCGCTCCAGATTGCGAAATTTACCCTATTATGATACGAACTCCTGCCTATCACTTGACTCCTGAGCAAAATGACAATTTTGAACGAGCATTCAAATATGTTTCCGAAATTTCTCCCCATGTTGTAAATATGAGTTATGAATTTGGTGGAGTCAATATGGAAAGCCTTACACCCCATTTTTATAAAATGGCAGAAAATCAAACCGTTTTTATGAAATCAGCCGATAACCATGGTACTACAATCAAGCCTGCTTATGCAGAGGATGAAAAATTTAAACCCTATATTTGTCAGGTGGGAGCTCTAAGTACGTCGGGCTGTCCTTTGGTAAAAAACTATCGAGCCCCAGAAGGTCATGAACTTTTTAGACCTGGCTCTTCAAATTTTCCTGCATCTGATTTTGAAGGAAATTTTTTCTGGGCACGTGGGCATTATAATCTTTTAAAGCAACCCAGTAGTTATGAGAAATCATTTCACCAAACATCAGCAGCGACTCCGCTCATGGCAGGGGCTTATGCGTTATTAGTGGAAGCGATGCCATCTGTTGATGGAGAGACGCGTCTGAAATATCAGATGGATGCTTCACGGTTAGCAACCTATGAGAACCGATTCAGCTATTATCAAAAACGTCATGACGAAGAATCAAGTAAAGGATTTGCAAAAAAAGATATGGAAGAGCATCCACACCTCGATATTAACAAACCTCTCCTTGAGTATCTTCCTCAAGAAATAGAGGAACCGGGTTCACTTCGTAAAAGGCTTGAAAGCCTTTAGATTACTCAATAATTTTATTATGATTCTCGTTCCTCTGTGGGCGAGGATCATAATCCTTCATTAAGTACATTCAGCAAAAGATTTGCGGTTTTCTCTCAGCTTCACAATAATTAACAAATTAAAATAAAATTTTAATAAAATAAAATATTTTGACATTAATATAATATAAAAATATATGTATTATTCTGTTAAATAAATTATGGTGGTTAAAATGAATAAATTGTTACTTGGGTTTTTAGCTTCTGCTGTTTTATCTGTGGGATCTAATGAAGCTTATGCTGGGAAAATACTCTTTATAAGTAAAGAAAACAAAGAAGACGGAAGCTCTAATCGGAATATTCCAGTTAAAAAGACAATAAAAAAGAAAGAGAAGAGGGAGTCTGATTCAAGTTCTCTTTATTGTGACGAAGCTTTATTTTTAGGACCTAAGGATTCTTATGATGGACTGAAGAAGGATCGTTTTCTAGATGAAAGCTGGATTAATTACTATAAGAACCTAATTCCAGGGGGGTTCCTGGAACCTCAGGCTCCCCTTAGAAAACAAGCAAATTTTGATAAGTGGAAAGAAATAATTGATAAAAATCCTCGGTCATTTGTAATCATACAAGGTCAGCTATGGAAAAGAGTTAAGTTTGCGCCAGGTGATGAGCCAAAGCAGAATTAATCTTCCTGAGTTTATAGGGAATGAGTCATAAAAAAGACCGGGTTAACTATGTTGTTGGCCCGGTCTTATTTTTTATTCATCAAAACAGTTAATAGCTCACCCCACCGCTTTTAGGTAATCTGCAACGCTTTCGGTGGTTGTATGGATAGCTTTCGTGCCTTTTTGCCAGTTGGCGGGGCAAACTTCCCCATGCTTTTCTGTATGTTGGAGCGCGGATAGCATGCGAAGAGCTTCTTCAACGTTGCGTCCAAGCGGAAGGTCATTCACCACTTGATGGCGCACAATTCCATCACAATCAATCAGGAAAAGGCCACGATAAGCAATTCCATCAGGATTCAAGACATCATAACTGCTCGCGATGTGACCCCCTAAATCCGAAATGAGCCCATAGGTAATCCCTTCAATACCGCCTTTATCTTTAGGGGTATTAAGCCAAGCCATGTGAGAAAAGTGACTATCAACACTACAGCCCAGGAGTACGCAATTATTCTTTGTAAATTCCTCTTGGCAAGCTTGAAAAGCGTGAAGTTCTGTTGGGCAGACAAAGGTAAAATCTAGGGGGTAAAAGAAGAGAACGACATATTTTCCCTTATAATCATTAAGCTCAATGTCCCTACATTCGTTTTTGGTGACACACTTTGCTTTAAAGTTGGGGGCTTCTTTGCCAACAAGTACGCTCATTTTTCATTCTCCTTCTTTTTCGATTTAAGAAACATCTCTTTTAGGAACATAGGACCATTACTTCGTTTTTACAAGATCTGATCCTTAAACCCTTTCAGAAAGCCAAATAGCAAGTCGTGAGGCTGACTTGATGACGTGCGTGAGGAGCGGGTAGGCAGGGGCTTCGCGTGCGCCTTGCTCAAGGGCAAGATCACGGTGCTCAAGTTCTTCTTGCTGGCATGTATAGATAAGCTGGCTTAGCTCTGGGTTTTGATCACCGAGGAGGTTGAGCTGTTTCTCATAATGCTGATCAATAACATCTTCAACGGCTGCTGTGCATGCCATGGCGGCCTTTTCGCCTAAATACGCCGTAGCCGCCCCCAAAGCATAACCTGCCACGTGCCAGAGAGGGTGGAGGAGGGTAGGGCGGACTTGGTTTTGCACAACTAAACTTTCGAAGGCTTTTAGATGAGTAAGCTCTTGGGCTTTCATATGCTCTAAAACAGGGGCCACAGAGCTATTTTTCAAAACGGCTAGTTGCCCCTCATAAATGCGTTTGGCACCATACTCACCTGCTAAATTGACTCGCAGCATAGAAGCAATCTGGTCTTTTGATGAAAGTTGCCCAGGAAAAGACTTCATTTGCGTTTGTAACCCCATGCCCAACACAACAGGGCGAGAAACAAGGATATAAGGGTGTTATAAACTGCTAAGGAAAGACCAAATAGACTCCAAGTGATTTGATCACATCTAACGAATGGCGTGCTGAGGAGTTTTTCCTTCAGGGCTTCAATGGAATCGAGGCCACTGAAATCATTAGATGCACAAAAAGAAGGGAGGCTTAGCCAATGCTGTTGGACGGCTACATGGTAAGCTGCGAGAAAAGCTCCCCCCATAAAGACAAATCCCAAAATGACAATAGCGTAATATTGAAAACGCTGAGGAAGTAGAACGAGGCAAAGCAGAGAGATCGCGCCTGCGCCCATGAAAATATCTCTTTCATAGTGACAAAGAGGGCAGCCAAGAATCCCAAAATAGTGCTCCATAATATAAGCTGTTGCTACAACAGCTGCGCAGATCAGCAAAAGTATAGCTAACATTTTTTGAGATGATATTTTTTTAAGCTGTTTTATACACATAAGACCTCCCATTTACATTATTAACCTAAAGCATAGACAAGCCCAAAGCCACCAATAAGTGCACCAAGTGACGCAAGTGTAACAAGGGTGAGATTTTTTTCAATGTACTCTTTAATCGAAGGACCAAAATACCAGAACAAAGTTGCTAGCAAAAAGAAACGGAAGCCTCTCGCAATAATTGAGGCAAATGTAAAGGATGTAAAATCAAGCCCTGTCACACCACAAGCAATTGTTACGACTTTATAGGGAATAGGGGTGAGTCCCTTTAAAGCAACTATCCAAAAGCCCCACTCGTTAAAACTATGCTGAAACTTATCAAAGGTTGCTTGAAGTCCATATGTTTGAATAATAAATTCACCTATGGTTTCATAAAGTCCATACCCAATGGCATATCCAAGCCAGCCTCCGACAACGGAAGAGATTGTACAAACGGCTGCTAATTGCCAGGTCTTGTTTTTGCGAGCTAAGAGCATCGCGATATAAAGGGGATCTGGAGGAATTGGAAAAAAGGAGCTTTCCGCAAAGGAAACACCTGCTAGTATCCATATGGCATAAGGGTGATTGGCAAAGCTTAAAATCCAATTATAAGTGCGTTGTAACATAGAAGGTCTCTTTCTTAATGCGTCTGATGAGGGGTAACACGAATTGTGTATAAGTTCAATAAAAATACCAAAGCCATTAATTTTACAGTGTTATTAAAAATATTTTTATAAATACTATTGACAATTTACTTTCAAGTGTATCGATACAGTAAATAAGTGCGATTTGTTGTTTCAAGGTTTTATTATGTTAAAATTATTATCATTTGTTTTTCTTATATTTGCAACATTGATATTCGTATGTATGAACAACAGTTTTGCTAGTCTAATGGTTATATGCGAGATGCAGTATCTTTTTTAGTGAAAGCTTTGGAGGAAGACGCATATCGCTCCGCTGATATACTAACATTACAATACGAGATTGCTGCGTCTTATTCTAAACTAAAAGATCACGAAAAAGCAAATATTAGTTTTGAGAAGTTAATAATTTCTCAATAATTATGAAATTCTTCTCTTTCTGAAAGTGTAAAGTCATCTCACTGGAGAAATGATCCTCGCGTCAAACAAACGACGCCAATCCTGCCAATCCTGTTCTTAATAGGAAACCAGATAATGGGAAGTTTAAAAAGAAGGACGAAAAGGAACACGAAGAAAATTCGGATAAAAAAATAGCTTTATATAGAAAGCTGGATCCGGCGGCTATCATTGATATTGATTCATGGCTATTGGAGCATAGGATTTACCCAGTAAAGTTTGAGTAAGATTTAAAGCAACAGAGCGTGTTTTAGGATAGAGAACATTGATGAACAATGATTGGGTTAGAAAAGTCATCCTTTTGACTGTTCTTATTTTATCTCATCCCCTGCGTTTTTTTAAATGCCCTCTAAGGGGACCACACAAACCGTACAAAATTCCTAACCAGGAGTTTTTTCGGGTTGTGCTTCGAGCTCATATTTTTCATGTATCGAAAGAAGTGTTTTTCTCTGGATTGCCCCCAATCAATCCACTTTTTTCTCAAGAAATTTTTCCATTTTTTTTACAGAGACTTACCTTACTTTTTTCTGATTCGATGCGTAAGATAAAAATAAATTCATTTTTTAAATAAATTGTTAATAAATTAGAGGTAAGGTTGGACTGTAAGAAAACGAAGGAGGAAAAAAATGAAAAATCTTTTCTTATTAGGTACAGTAGCCCTCATTGGTGCAGCAGTTTCTGGTTGCACATGTTGTGGTGACGAAACGATTGCCCCTTGCGCTAGCCCTCGTGTTGAGGGACCTGCTCTTGTTTATGAAGGAGTACGTCCTCCTCATCATAAGCATCACAGACATCACGCGCATCACCCTAAGCATCATAAGCATCATGCTCATAAGCATCCTGCTCATAAAGCTGCTCCTAAAGGTGATGGTACGGCTCCAGGTGGTGGAAGCTAAAATCTACCGAATAGCGTCGCTGTCGGTTTCTTCGGCAGCGACCGTCTATTCTATATAGCTATCGGCACATGCTTATGTGAAGCAGATGACTTAAAGGCTTCTATGCCCCAGATTGTTAATCCTGTGGCAATAAGGGCAAATAAGCAACCAAACATCATATTGAGAGAAAGGCCATAGACAAAGGCCTCGTTAATCCAACTTAAAAGCTGAGGAATTTGTTCGGATGGAAAGTCCTTAAGCTGAGAGGCGGAATGCTCTACCTTAGAGATGACTTCTACAAGATTTTGTTGCTGCTGAGAGGACAAAATAAGTCCATGCTGTTGAGCGTTTTGTAAGAGGTAGCTGCGTCCAAAAAGGACAACAAAGCTCGTGCTTAGAATAATACTTAACGTGTTTCCAACCATCATCAGCATCATGAAAACGCCTGATGCCACATTTAGGTCTTCATCGGGAACAGCGCGCATCATCGCTGTGTTACAAGCTGTAAAATAGGCTCCCAAACCTGTTCCTGCCAAGAATAAGACTGTGATGACATAATAAAGGGAGGAATTTGCTTGTAAGAAAGCCATCATCCCTAAGGCAACCGCCGTTAAAAGCGATCCAAAAATCATTGGACCTTTGATCCCCAAAGTATCAATCATTTTTCCACCAATAGGAGACAAAAGTCCCATGCTGATGGTCATCGAGATAAAGATAAGCCCTGTTTCATAGCTTGAGTAATTTAGGGTATTTTGGAGATAAAGACCCATCATAACAAGAACCAAGGAAAAGTTTATGGCCATAAAAAATTCACCCACACTTGCGGCCATATAAGCTTTGTTATGGAAGAGATGGGGAGGGATCATACGGATTTTTTGTGTACGGTCTCTTAAGAAACAACTTCCAATAAGAAGGACTCCAAGCCCCAATCCACCCCATATACGAAAGCTCTTGATTCCCAAAATTTCTATGTCATTAAGCGTGTATACAAAGATACACAAGCCAGTTGCTAAAAGAAATGTGCTAATGTAATCAATCTTTTGCTTCACGTTAAGTAAAATATCTTTTTGCCCATAAAGCTGGAGAATGGCGATAACCAGCAATCCCAATGGAATATTAATGTAAAAAATCCACCGCCAGCTTGCCTCTTGAATAATAAAGCCTGCAAGGGTAGGGCCCGCTGCCAATCCAAATCCCGAAAAGGATAAAATCACACCCATTACAAATCCTTGTTTTTCAGGAGAAGCCGTCGTGAATATAACAGCCCAAGCGGGAGCTGAAAAAATGGCTGCGCCAAGCCCTTGGAGAACCCGTCCAAAAATAAGCATTTCAAGGGAGTGTCCGAAACCTGTCAAACAAGATCCTGCCATGAATAAAGTTAATCCAGCAATAAGAGTATTTCGTTTGCCATAAAAGTCCGCAACGCGGCCCGCGGGGATCACAAAGGCAGCCCAAACAAGAACATAGCCGCTCAAAAGCCATTGCAGGCTGTTAAGGTCAGCTTTGATTTCCTCGGCAATAGGAACGAGCGTGAGGTTCACTGCGGTATAATCAATGTTTATGAGAAAGATCAATACCCCAATGGAGATGAGGACCATCCATGACCGTAAGGTTATGGCAGGAGAGGGTGTAGACATGCATCGTTCCTTTCAAAAAAATTATTTAAAAATAACCTAAGAGTAATGAAAAAACAATCTCAATCAAAAGATTGAAGTGATTTCAAGGCCTGTCTTTTCCAAAACCAACTAGCAATATTAATCACTGTCAAGAGGATCAACAAAGGATAGAGGTAAGATAAAATGGGGGTGAGGAAAGCCATGATTCCGCTGAAGCCTAAATTAGACATGAGAAATGTTCCACTGATGGTGACGGCAAGACAAATCATGCGCGAGAGGCGCTTGTTAAAAATTTGCTCATACAGAAAGTCTGTAAATACAGTTGTTAGGGCAACGATTGTTGTTAAACAGGATAAGATTATGGCAACGGTTACGATGCGACCCCCGAGATTTCCTAGAGTTAGGTAGGCAACCACACTTAAAAATTGCTCAGGCATATTTTTGTCTAATTCTTCCGAAAACGTTGCGCCCAAATAGACAAGGGCAAAGTACACAATAAGGAGAAGTCCTGACCCTAAAAGGATGGCATAAAGTGTCAAGTTGAATGAATTCCCCTGATTTGCCTGACTTGCACTAAATTTCAGTTTAAAATGTCGCGCAATAACGGTGGCAAAGAAAAAAGCTGCTATCAAATCCATCATCTGATATCCCTTGAAAGCTCCTTCTTGGAAAGCTTCTGGAGATGGCATGAGACTTGGTTGAGGAGCATTTGCAAAAAGGAGGCCAAATAGTAAGATAAAGCCGACAGACAAAATCTTTGCAGGAGCTAGAAGAGCGCCTAAAAGAGGGACAACTTTGTTTTCATTCATACATAAAAGAAATACGATACCGCTTATCATCAGGCTGAATCCACTCAATGGAAATGCAGGATACATAGTTGTAAAACTTCCAAAAGCCACCGTAATGCATCGCGGCAAGGCACCAAAGGGACCTAAAAGAAGTAACATAATTAAGATCAGAACGAAGGCTGTCACTTTTCCAAAGCGATCAAAGAAATCTTGGTAGTTTCCATTATAAAGTAGAATCCCGACCAAGCCCGATAAGGGAATAAGAATTCCCGTTAGACTCAGTCCCGCAAATGCAGGAAAGAAAGCGCTGTTTGTCACTTTTCCAGCTAACAAAGGAAAAACTAAATTTCCCGCTCCGAAAAACATGGCAAATACAGCAAAACCACCCATAATCACAGCTGATACTTCTTTAAAACGTATGTTCAACAACTGAGCACCATTCATTTTACTATCCTTTTATACTTAGTATTTGTTTTACAAATTTCAATGTTTACTTTCATATATGAATGAATTGATGGGCGGCAGGACAGCTAACTGCTCACAATAAGAAAGAGAGGGGAAGTAATTCGCATAATATGAATTTTCTTTTTACTCACAAGGATTATTCTAATAAGTTGTTTCAAAGGCATAAAGAAAAATCAAGAAGATTTCTGAGGATTTTATATAACATATTGATAAAAAGTAAAAACTATATTCCACTAGAGATTAGACTTCCGCCACCGTGGTGGGTGCGAAAGTTGTTAACAAGTTTAACTTTATGAAAAAACCTGGCCCCTATTTCCCTTTTTCTTCTTTCACGCTACACTCTGGCTGAGGAGAAAGAAATGAAACACTTTTTGTTGGCCGTTTACAGTTTATTATTAATAAAGAGTGGGGCACTTGCTACAAAGTTCCCGATGATCATGCCTCAAAGTGAAGCGCCTGCTGGACCGCCCATCAAACCGATTAAAGTGAGTGAGCTCAATGCTAATATTTTTGCAGCCGTTTTCGATTTTTTTAAAGCAACCGGGGGCGTTGTTTTTGAGGGATTTGTCTCTCTAAAAGACTTTGTGGAGACTGGGGAGTGGCTTGTTTTAGCATTTCAAACACCAGCAACACGGGACCTCTTGGGATCGTTTGGTGTTCGCCTCATCATCTCACTTCTTCTTGCTCTTGCAATCTCTCAAGGCATGTCCTCTTGGTTGACGCCCAAAATTAATAAGCTTTTGCTCAGCAAAACCCATCCCACACCTCAAAAGCAAAAAAAACTTATTTTGGCGGCGCTCCTTTCCATGGCTTCCCCACTTACGTTTGGTTTCTTTCTGTACACCATTTTTCGACTCCTGAATCCCCACGATGGGATTTATCTCGAAGTGGTGAGAATTTTAAGCTCTGGGGCGGTGACCATATGGATAATTTTGAACTTGGCTCATGTTTTCTTAAAGCCATTAACTCCTGAACATCAGCATATTCCCCTTTCTCAAGAAGTCCTGGCCACAACCTATGTCTGGATTCGGCGAATGGGGGTTGTAGCCCTTTTTGGTTTCTTTGCTCTGGAAGCAGGGGCGCTGATTCGTCTGCCGGTTGCAGGAGAAAGGCTTCTCTTACAAGGGTCGGGGTTTATTATTGCACTGTTGGCTATTTTTATGATGCTAGCTTTGCACGAAGAAGTCAGCGACTGGATTCGAAAACAACGCGCCTATTCCAGACTTTCTCCCCTAAAAAAAGCACTCCTACCTTTCCTAGAATATAGTTATATCCCAGTGATTGTTTTTATTGTGATAAGTTACGTCAGCTGGGTCACCCATGAGTTCGATCGATTCCAGGTTGTTGTTTGGAAAAGCTTATTTACGCTTGCCATATTCCCTTTTATACGAATTGCGGCCTATTGGCTCCGTAAACTCCGGATTCTGTGCATTCAAAAGAAATTACAACGGTGGTCGCGTACCTATGCTCAAAGAGCTATTTTTTATGGTCAACAGATTGATTTTGTCATTCTCATACTTTTAAACACCGCAGCTTTCTTTTTCGTGCTGGATTTGTGGGGTTTCAATCCTTCTCATTTTATCTTTTCGGCAACGGGACGATTAATCGCTGAAAAGGCTTTCAGCATCTTTATGATACTTGTAGTGTCTCTTGTCATTACACGTCTTGGGAATGATTTGCTTACAAGGTATCTGAGTAAAGAAAAAGGACTTGTAGATGAGGTGCAAAAGCAAAGAGCTGCGCGCTTTAAAACAATTTCAAGCGTGAGTCGGAATGTATTGCGCATTGCAGTTTGGACGCCTGCGATTCTATTTATTGTTGTTGAACTTGATGTGGACGTTGTGCCCATTCTTGCGACAGTAACAGTTATTGGATTTGGTTTGTCATTTGGTGTGCAAGCTCTCGTAAAAGACTTCGTTACGGGCTTTTTTATGCTGCTTGAAGACGCCTTTGCCGTAGGTGATCTTATGGTGATCAATGGACAGATGGGACGGATTGAATCTCTGACAGTCAGAGTTGTTCGGCTTCGTGCCACAGACGGATCTCTTTATACATTCCCTTACGGAAATATTACGAGTCTTTGTAATCAAAATAGAGATTATTCAGCTGCCCTCATGCTTTTCCGTGTTGGGGTTGATGCAGATATTAATCAAGTTTATGAAGCCTTGGAAAAAATTTCTTCTGATCTTCAAAAAGATAAAAAAACACGGTCACTGGTGGTAGGGCCTCTTGAAATTGATGGGATTAATGAGCTTAACGATCATTCTATTGAAATTAGAGCTGTCTTAAAAACCAAGCCCGGACAACACTATAAAGTGAAGTGGGCATTTAATCGCCTTTTAAAACAATACCTTGAGTCTTATAATATTCCTGCCGCTCTCCCTCGGCAGATATCTTATAACTATGCCTTTGAAAAGTAACTGATCTTTTTTAACTCTTTTTTAACTTTTAGTAAGGCGCCAATTTTAAAGAATTATTTTGCCTTGACTTAGAAAGAATTCAAAAGTTTCAAACTCTTGAGTGGGGGTGGTCTTGGAACAAAAAAAATGATACCTATATACAACTGAGTTATATGATCGTTCAGATCGAATCTACTTAATTTGTTTTTTTATCCTCTCTATGATTGTTAGGTAGAATAAATTAACTCTTTATGCAACACTAAAAGCGGAGGATTGAAAATGGCAAAATCATCATCTTTTTCATGTGGACACCATGTGGTTTACCCAGCTCATGGCATTGGAAAAATAAAATCAATAGAAACTCACGAAGTTGGAGGACACATTCTTGAAATGTTTGTGATCTCTTTTGAAAAAGATCGGATGACTTTACGTCTTCCTGTTGCTAAAGCAAAGACATCTGGTTTACGACCTGTGTGTACGACCAAGGAAATGGCGAATGCCATAAACGCGTTAAAAAAACCTGGGCGTGGGCGGCGCGCGATGTGGAGCAGGCGAGCTCAAGAATACGAAACAAAAATTAATTCAGGAAATCCCGTATCATTGGCAGAAGTTGTGCGGGAGCTTTACAGAACAGCTAATCAGCCAGATCAATCCTACAGTGAACGCCAAGTTTACCAAAACGCTCTTACCCGTTTGGCTGGAGAAATTGCAGCCGTTGAAAACATTGAAACAGAACACGCTATTCAAAAAGTAGAGACTATTTTAGAAGCGGCGTAAGGTCTCGCGCTTTAACGCGCATTATTTATGAAATAGAAAACCCTCGCATAAGCGAGGGTTTTTCTTTTTAGTTGCGTTTGTTCTTTGCTCTATTACCTAAGACCGTATTCCCCAGAGAACGTGCTCCAATCTCTCCGTCCTTGACTAAGGCGAGGGACATCTTTGACATAAATCTTATAGGAGGCTATAGGAAGCCTTGCCAGGGCGGATGAAGAAAACAACATTATTGCAAAACCAACAGTATATAAATACTTTTTTACAACCACATAATATTGCTAATTATATAATAAAATGTATATCAATTTTAATAAATAATTATAAAAAATACAATAATTATTTATAATACTTTATTCGGGAAATTGATCAAATACAACACTTCTGTTCGTTTTCTCTTGATTTTTTGAGGAAAGTCAGGGATTTTTGCCTCTGAGATTACTAAATGAAAAGGTCAGTATGAGTATCCACCAAACAGATGTAGCTATTATAGGAGCGGGGCCTGTGGGCCTTTTTGCGATTTTTGAATGTGGGATGATGAATCTTAAGTGCCACGTCATTGACTCGCTTGAAATGGTGGGTGGGCAATGCACAGCTCTTTATCCTGAAAAACCTATCTATGATATCCCTGGGTTTCCAAAAGTATTAGCTGGTGATCTGATTGAACGCCTTAAAAAACAAGCCGAACCTTTTGAACCCATCTATCACTTGGGGGAGCAGGTTGTAAGCCTTGATAAGACAGAAGCTGGTCTTTGGCATCTTAAAACATCAAATGGAATTCAGATTGAGGCGAAAGCTATTTTAATAGCTGCTGGTGTTGGAGCTTTTGGACCCAATCGTCCTCCTCTCGCGGGACTTGAGGACTTTGAAGGGACGAGCATTTTCTACTATGTAAAAAACCGAGAAGACTTTAGGGATAAACGTCTGGTGATCGCAGGCGGTGGGGATTCAGCCGTAGATTGGGCGCTTTCCCTCTCGGAGATCGCACAAAAAATCACCGTTGTTCACCGCCGCCCTAAGTTTAGAGCAGCCCCTGAAAGCGAGGCCCAACTGAATCGTCTGGCTCAGGAGGGTGTTATTGACCTCATCATTCCCTTCCAATTAGAAGGGCTATCTGGGAAAGAGGGTTGTCTTGAAGCTGTCGTCGTTAAGTCTTTAGGGGGGGAAATCAAAGAGATTTCAGCTGATATTCTACTCCCGTTTTATGGATTGGCTGCGAACTTAGGGCCCATTGCCCATTGGGGACTGCAGCTCAACACCACGCACATTATGGTTGATCCAAAGGATTGTTCGACAAATACACCAGGGATTTTTGCTATAGGAGATATCGC
>DATKTE010000091.1:0-12680 GCA_035531295.1 Alphaproteobacteria bacterium | reverse complement strand
TGGCGTTATGGTCTCTTAAGACAACAAGAAGTGAGTTTTAAGTATGCAACCAAGCGCCGAAGAAAATTACTTCCCTTATTCTTCACCTATTAGCTTATTGGAAGAGCTTTTTTTCCAATTTGAGTGGAATTATGACCGAACCAGCGAAAGCGAAATTGCTGCAGAAGTAGAAGGTAGATGGTGTACCTATCGGCTCTTTGCGATGTGGCGGCAGGATTTAGAATGCCTGATGCTCAGCTCTTTGATTGATATTAAAATCCCGCAAGACAAGCAATCTCAGGTTGGGATTCTTCTCTCCGCCTTAAATCCCAAAATTTGGTTGGGTCATTTTGAGGTTTCACCAGATGATGAAGTCCCAGCCTATCGTTATAGCTTAACCTTACGAGGCAACCCTGGGGCCACTATTGAACAAATGGAAGAGATTTTAAGCTCAGCCGTCACCGAGTGTGACCGCCTCTATCCCGCCCTCCAATTTCTTTTATGGGGAGGAAAGAATCCGGAAGAAGCGTTAATGGCTGCTATGTTGGACACACACGGAGAAGCCTAATGGGGCTATCATTGGCCCTTGTAGGTTGTGGCGCCATGGGATCGTCTCTTCTCAGGGGGTGGCTGACAGTTCCAGAATCTAAAATGCACTTTAAAGAATTCTGGGTCATTGCGCCGCACCGTGAAAAGGTTGAACCGTTTCTAGGAGATTCAAGAGTCCGTTGGTTTTCTTCTCCTGAGCAGTTACCACAGACCCCTAATGTTATTGTCTTTGCGATCAAACCCTTTGCGATGGAAGATGTTCTTCCCCTTTATACGTCTTTCAATTCATTATTCATTTCTGTGGTTACAGGAAAATCCTTAGAATTCTATGAAAAGTATCTTTCCCCTCCACTTTCCCTCATCCGTGCCATGCCCAATACGCCTGTCAGTATTCACCAAGGCGTCATAGGTCTGCTCTCCAACGCCACCGTTACAACTGATCAAAAGCAGCTTGCTGAAATATGTTTTAGAGAGCTTGGGTTTTGCACGTGGGTGAAGTCCGATGAAGATATTGATAAAATTACAGCAATTTCTGGATCTGGACCAGCCTATGTTTTCTACCTGATGGAATCATTAGCAAAAGCTGCAGAATCATTAGGATTTGACAGTAAAACTGCGATAGATTTAGCACGCTACACCTTTTGGGGGGCTTCAACTTATGCCCATGACTCAAGTGACCCACCAAGTGTTTTACGCCAACAGGTGACCAGCCCAATGGGAACAACAGCAGCAGCCCTTAACGTTTTAGAAACTGAGGGGCTATATAATATTATGGAGGCTGGAGTCAAAGCAGCCTATAACCGTGCGAAAGAGTTGAGTGATGAACGACAAAGCGTTTAAGGCGTGCCTTGAGGTTATTGAAAGAGATGGATGGAAAGGCTTTACCTTTGCCAAAGCAGCAGACGAATCAGGTATTGCCCTTGACGTTTTTCATAAGCACTTCTCAACTTCCTCTGATGTTATGGTATATTTATTTCGTAAAATCGATGAGAAAGTTCTGAAAACGGTGGAACCCAGACCTGAAACCCTATCCCCTAAAGATGCCTTATTCGAAATATTGATGGCCAGATTTGATGCTGCCCTCCCCTATAAATCCGTACTCCGAAGTTTTTGGAAGGATTGGATTCTTACTACACCAAACGACGCCCCTACTCTTGCTTGCCAAGGATTTTCTTCAATGGCTTGGATGCTGGAGGCTGCTGGCCTGAGCCCCCAGGGACTCACCGGCATGTTACGTGTGCAAGGATTGATGGGTCTTTACCTTTTGACCCTTCGAACCTGGCTTAACGATGACAGCCCCGATCAGGGAAAGACAATGGTTTTTTTAGATAATGGACTTTCTAAACTGGAAAGAGCAGCGGGTCTTCTGAACTTTCATTTCTAAGGAACTCTCGAAAATATGAATTAAATTGAGGAATAACTAATGAAGAAGAACAAACCAACTTGGTTCAATGGGCTAACCTATTTCTTATTCCTTATCCTCATAAATTTTGACCAAGCCTTAGGGATGCAGGATCAAGAAGTCCAGGATGCAGACTCTCTTCCTTCTAAAAGAATTTTAACTCGGGCTAAATCAGACCCAGGAACACTGCGAGTAGAAGAAAATAATCCTAAAATCCCTACCTTAACTTTCAACCCCATCTATGGATGTTCTCTGCCAGACTTAAGAAGCACCGACTTGAAAAATAAGGAAGCTCAGATAAGAAGAAGGGATGCTGGGCGTGCATCGCCTCCTCTACTCTCAGGCTTATCTATCTCTTCAAGCACAAACTCCCCCCAACCCGATTCTCCCCGGGGAAGTGGAAGGCCAAGATCATCTTCAAGCCCACGAGGAAACATAAGCGCGCAATTAATAAAGAAGTCAGAACCTTTTGTTTTAGGGAGCCTGCCTCATGGGCAAAGATTAGGACCTCCTAAAGCTGAATCGACAAAGCGTATGGCAATTCCCGAACTAGACCTCTATCAGTTGCTTGAAGAGGATGCATCTTTGCCTAAATCCCCAAGGAAATACTTGAGGCGTTCTCAATCAGATCCACAGGCCATAAGTCATAAACAACAAAGAATACAAGAAAAGAAAGGAGAGAAAGCAGATTTTGGGGAATCACCTGAGCCTAATCCATCCCAACGATCGGATCTGCGCCCGAGGAGAAAAAGGACTTCATCGGTAGTTGCACGACGCCCACCACTTGTGTTTGAGTCAAGCTGTACCACTACAGCTGTGCATCCCCCTATAGGCAATACAACTGATCAGATGGACCGCACTTTAACAAAGGATAAAAGCGGTGGGAAGTTGCCCATTCTTTCAAAGTAGAAGCTACTTCTCTTAACCCTTCTTTAGGCATTCTTGCGGTACTCTTCCCTTAAAAAGGGAGGCAAAATGGACATCCAATTTATTGGAGCAACGGGAACCGTTACGGGCTCTAAATATTTACTCACCTCAAGTTCCCAAAAGATATTGGTAGATTGTGGCCTTTTTCAAGGATTGAAACAGCTACGTCTGCGAAACTGGGCTCCCCTCCCCTTTAAGCCTTCTGAAATTAAGAGTGTCCTTCTCACTCATGCTCACATTGATCATAGCGGGTATATTCCCCTTCTGGTTAAGAATGGCTTTCGAGGTAAAATACATTGCAGCCATGGAACGGCTGAGCTTTGTAAAATACTTCTCCCCGACAGTGGGTATCTGCAAGAAGAGGATGCGCGCTTTGCCAATAAACATGGTTTTTCCAAGCATAAGCCTGCCCTCCCCCTTTACACCTTGAAAGACGCCGAAGAAGCTTTGAAGTACTTTCATCCTGTTCGTTTTGACCACGTATTTGACTTAGGCAAAGACCTTAGTTTCACTCTTTTCCCCGCAGGTCATATCTTGGGAGCTTCAATGATCCAAGTCAGAAATGGCTCTACCAGCCTTCTTTTTACAGGTGATTTAGGCCGTCCTCATGATCTCATCATGAAGCCACCAGAAAGGATAGAAAAAACAGATTACCTGGTACTTGAATCAACCTATGGAAATCGCCTCCATGCGACCATCGATCCTAAGGAAGAATTGGCTGATGTGATTAACAGAACAGCACATCGGGGAGGCGTCATTGTTATTCCTGCTTTTGCTGTAGGACGTGCACAAGCAGTTTTGTACCTTGTGTATCAGTTAAAAAAAGAGAAAAGAATTCCTGATATCCCCGTCTTCTTAGATAGCCCAATGGCAAAGGATGCAACCAATCTTTATTGTTCATTTAGCGCCGAGCATCGACTTTCTGCTCCTGAATGTGCTTTTATGAGCCAGGCGGCCAAGATCATCAACACACCTCAGGAATCAAAAGAGTTGGATTATGATCAAGCCCCTAAGATTATCATTACAGCTAGCGGAATGGCCACCGGAGGCCGCGTGGTCCACCATCTCAAGCGATTTATTTCCGATGAGAGGAATACGATTCTTTTTACGGGATATCAAGCCGCAGGAACCAGAGGGGAAGCGCTAGTCCACGGCACCAATAAAATTAAAATACATGGTGAATATATCCCAGTTCATGCTGAAATCGTCCTCCAAGATTCTCTTTCTGCACATGCTGATTATGAGGAAATCTTGGAATGGCTTGGACATTTTAAACAGCCCCCTAAAGAAGTATTTATTACGCATGGGGAACCCCTTCAAGCCGATTCTCTTCGGATGAAAATTAAAGATAAATTTGGCTGGAATTGCCGAGTCCCTGATTATCTAGAAACAGTGGATTTAAAATAATGAAGAATGATTCAGATTCCTTGTCATCTCTTGTTTCTATTTCCTCATTAGCTCTCAAAGCACGAAAATTAAACATTGATACACGCAAACACTTTGTAGCTGCTATCCATAGTGACTGTGCCTTATGCAGATCCGCTGGGTTTAGATCAGAAGCTAGAGTCAATATTCAAAATGGTGCACACCCCATTATTGCAACTCTTTACGTTACAAGAAATCCTGCGATAAGCCCTGGCGAAATTGGATTATCTGATAGTGCCTGGGAAAAACTGGGAGTTCATGAAGGTGATAAACTTATCGTAACGCTGGCAGAAACTTTGGATTCTTTTGCCTTGGTACGTGCAAAACTTCACGGGAAAACCCTTAGTGACGTGGATTATAAGTCGATCATGAATGACATGGTCGAGGGCCGCTACTCGGATATTCAACTTGCAGCCTTTATTACAGCATTCGTTGATCTTAATAAAGCAGAAACAACTTCCCTTACAAAGGCCATGAGCGAATCAGGGCGGCAACTAAAATGGCCTCAGTATCCCATAGTGGATAAGCATTGCGTCGGAGGAGTCCCTGGCAATCGTACCACCATGATACTCGTCCCCATTATAGCAGCCCATGGGCTTACGATACCTAAAACATCCTCCCGTGCGATTACATCTCCATCAGGGACGGCCGATACAATGGGAGTCATAACACCTGTCGATTTAACCATTGAGGAAATGCGGCACGTTGTTGAAAACGAAGGAGGATGCATTATATGGGGAGGATCTGTTGATTTAAGCCCAGCCGATGATGTGCTTGTCCAAATTGAAAGAGCTCTCGATCTTGACAGTCAAAGCCAACTTATAGCTTCCGTTTTATCGAAAAAGCTCGCAGCTGGCTCAACCCACGTTCTTATTGATATCCCCATTGGTCCAACCGCTAAAGTTCGCTACCGAAACGAAGCCGACGTTTTGAAGAGCCTTTTCCTTGAGGTGGGGCAAGACATTGGGCTTAATATACAAATCGTTGAAACCGATGGGACACAACCTATAGGACGCGGAATAGGCCCCGTTCTAGAAGCTCGAGATGTTCTTTCTGTTCTGAGGAATGAGCACGACGCGCCACAAGATTTGAAAGACCATTCCCTTTTCCTCGCTGGAACAATTTTAGAATCCTGCGGTGGAATCCCCTTGGGAAAAGGAATTGTTGAAGCTCAAAAAATTCTGAGTGACGGACGCGCCTTAAAAAAGTTTGAAGCCATTTGCAAAGCTCAAGGAGGCTTTAGAGAACCCATATTAGCTTCCTATAAACATATCATTACCTCCATCCAACGAGGCGTTATCTCAAGCATTGATAATCGACTTATTTCCCGCATTGCAAAGCTGGCGGGAGCTCCGGACGCCCCTGCAGCTGGCATTGATCTTCACGTTTCTTTAAATGAATCCGTCGAAAAAGGGCAACCCTTATTTACAATTTATGCTGAATCACCTGGGGAGTTAAACTATGCGCTTCACTATTTCCATTCTCATCAACAAGTTATTGTAATCGGAGATGCTTCTTAATGAACTTAAGCAAAAAAAACTGGATTGCTTCGGAGCACAGCTCCTCGCAAAGACGAGGTGGGGGCACTTCCAACAGTCGTCTTCGCGAGCCCCCAAAGGGGGCGTGGCGATCCAGAAATTTAATCATTAATAACTTCCACCCTTCAGGCTGATGAGGTGCTCTCTATGACCCCCCTTGTTTTCGATTTTCCTTACCCTTCCTCGCTTGGTGTCCATATCAGGGACGAAATTGGTGCAGACGAAGGCATTGTAACTGTTCAACCTTTCCCTGACGGAGAATCCTTCCTGCGCGTTGAAAGTTCAGTCGAAGGAAGAAATGTTATCATCAACGCCTCACTCTTTCAGCCTAATGACTGGTTCCTGAATCTTTTATTTCTTGCAGATGCACTGAAAACACAAGGTGCTAAACGCGTTGGTTTGCTTGCTCCTTATCTTGCCTATATGCGTCAAGATAAAGTCTTTCACCCCGGGGAAGCGCTCACATCAAAAACCTTTGCCCATCTACTCTCTACTTATTTTGATTATCTTATAACCGTAGATCCCCATCTACACCGGTACCATAGCCTTTCAGAAATTTACTCTATCCCTACAATGGTTGTGCATGCCGCCCCCCTCATTTCTCAATGGATTCATAGCCATGTTAAGAATCCTTTTTTGATTGGGCCGGATATTGAAAGCGCACAATGGGTTGCGATGGTTGCTGGCACCTCTCCTTTTATTGTTCTTGATAAGGTTCGTTTTAAAGATGGCCACGTTGAAATCACCTGGCCTCCTCTAGATGATATGGCTGGGAAAACACCTATTTTTGTTGATGACATCATCTCATCTGGGGGAACTATGCTGCAAGCTGTGGAACAATTAAAAGAATTAAGTGCTAAACCTCCCATTTGTGTAGTCATTCACCCTATTTTTGCAGAGAACTCGTATCAAAGACTGCATGAAGCAGGTGTTGAAAATATAGTGAGTTGCAACTCCATCCAACATCCTTCGAATGCAATTGATTTAACGCCTCTATTGGTTGCCGCTCTGAAACATTTTTAGGGTGATATAAAAAATGGATTTCTTCTGAGCAAAGCTCCTCGAAAAGACAATCGGGCCGTTCCCTTCAGTCGTCTTCGCGAGCCCACAAAGTGAGCGTGGCGATCCAGAAACTTAAGTTCATTAACAGGCTCTGCAAGAGCCTAAGCAATCTAATGCATGAATACAACAATATCCAGTATACATTTACTATATTTTCATGCTTTCCAACACAAGTCCAGTTTTGTAATTGGCCATCTTAACACCGCGGACACATTTCATAAATTGTTGATAATATAATAGCTTACATCGCCACGTTTGTGATCCTCGCCTTCGTGTATTATTCCGTGTGATTATCAAGCGAGGAATAGCCTTTGTTGTAGCTCACTTAAAATGAGTAAAAAATCCGTATCATGCTTGAATTGGCGATACGAAAAATAGACTTCCTCACCCTTTTTCAAGGTATTAACGTTTTCTCAACAGTAAACGATTTATAATTAAAATGATTCAGCTTACGTAGACTGTATTTTTTCCTAAATAAGGGATATTAACGATGAATATCAAAACAACATTTCAAATCATAAGCATCGTTTTATCTGCAGTATTTGCTTCAATGACCCTTAACGCAGCTGATACTCCCCTTTTCCCAACCATTGCCATTACTCAAATAGCTGACCATCCCGCAGCAAATGCTGTGCGTGAGGGTATTTTAGCTGCCTTAAAGGATAATGGATATGAGAAAGGAAAGAGCCTTAATGTGATTTATGAGAATGCTCAAGGAAGCCCTGTGACAGCCACGCAAATTGCAAAAAAAATTGTAGCTTTGAAACCTGATGTGATCATGCCTATTACCACACCTTCAGCTCAAGCTATGGTGAAAGCTGATCAGGCCTATGCTATCCCCATTGTGTTTGCAGCGGTCACAGATCCAATCCTTTCAGGCGTTGTGTCCTCCCTCACCCATCCAGGTGGGTACATTACGGGAGCAACGGATGCGTCCCCTGTTAAACAACAAATTGAGACTTTCAAAAAAGTCCTTCCCGATCTTAAAACACTTGGGGTTATTTACAATCCTGGTGATAACAGCTCGACCACCCCATTGAAAGAAGCTCGCGAAGTCACAAAGAGTATGGGTATTACGCTCATAGAAGCGCCAGCTTTCAAAACATCAGATGTGCCAACGGCAGCACTTCAACTTGCAGGATCCAAGGTAGATGCCATCTTTATCCCTCTCGATAATACGGTCTTGTCCGCCATGGATTCGGTTTTAAAAATTGGATTTCAAAATAAAATACCAGTGTTTTCCAGTGATAGCGATTCAGTTGCACAAGGAGCCCTCGCTTCATCCGGTTACACTCACTTTGATACAGGCTATGCCGCCGGCAAAATTGCAGCCCAGATTCTCACAGGAGCAAAGCCAGGAGACATTCCTGTTGCTACTTCCCAAGACCTAAGTATTTATATTAATCCGAAAACTGCTGAAAAACTTAATATTAGCATTCCTGAAGCCATTGCAAAGACCGCTAAGATGAAGTGATTTGCGGAAATTATAGATTTCATGTGTCTAGTCACGCACCTTTGTCCCCCTTCCATGAAAAGGCTATTTTACGAAGAAAATGCTAACTTTCATTGACCGATGATCTCTTTTGCAATGAGATCCTTGAGTCAAGAAGTGTTAATAGCACTCGTATTCTAAGGGCAAGCGCTTCTAACCCTGGAGCTTGGCCTGGTGAAACCGAATGGCGACACAGGTGGGTGAGTTATTTCTTTTATTTAATCATTAATAATTGTATTTGTGAATACGCTTGACATTGCATATTTTGTTATTTATTAATAAACTGTTTATATGTTATATAAAATAGCGTTAGTTATTATGGAGTTTATTATGTTTAGAAAAAGCGTATTATTATCAATGGCAAGTGCACTTGCCATATCAGCAAGTGGAGCGGTTTTTGCTATGGAGGAAAATCACGAGAGAGATACCACGGCAGTCCCAACGGTTGCTTTTTTCTCTGATTCTATTGCTGAGGTTGAAGAGAGACCTGTTTTACCCAATGAATTACAGGTACATGTTTTGTCCTTTCTTTCTACGAAAGAACTCTGCGGCGTAGCTCCGGTGTCTAAACACTTTGCTGCGTTGGTCAGCGATCCATCATTACAAGAAAGAATTAAGGAAGATACAATTTCGCTTCTTTTTACCAGATGTGAATCTTCTGCTAGGACACAGCATCTATTTACCTCTTTAAATACAAATGACGAAAAAAGAGAACAAGTACTAGCTGATTTAAAACTATCCTTAAAAATGCACATTGAATATGGCTTTAAAATGGATTTTATAAAGGAGACATTTAATCCAGAGGGATTTTTTTTCGGAGGGAGCAACAGCTTTCTAGTGGGCAAACGATCTTTTCTTGATATTCTTGCCTTTCAATCAGTGGAAAAGAACCTCTCGACTGCCTCAAGAAACTTTCGAGTGAACCTAGGCGAACTATACCAAAAAAGTTATAACTTAAACACAAAGCAAACTGCACCACTGCTAACTTATGAGAATTATTTTGGAACATTTTTTCGTTTCGTTGAAGGAATGACTGAGGAAGAACAGGAACGAACTGTTTCGCTTTTATCACCTCATTTAAATGATCAAAACTTCGGGTATTTTTATCCTTCGACATTACTAAAAGGCCTTGATAGAGGGGGCACTAAGGCTCTTAACGGTAATGGAAAAATCGCTTGGTTGAAGGACGCTTTATGGAGACGCGGTTATTCAGATAATCCTGCTTTCTATGAAAAATAAAGATAATTTTTAAATAGTACTAATCTCCACAAAAAAAGGACGCATCTTATACGGTTGCGTCCTTTTCCTTATCTAAATAAAAAAGCAATTACTTTGCGATTGCTTCTTTCAAACCTTTACCTGCGCGGAACTTAGGTAATTTAGTCGCACTAATTTTAATTTTTTCACCAGTCCGTGGGTTACGTCCTTCACCAGCTTTACGGTGAGTCACCAAAAATGTCCCAAACCCAACAAGACGAACTTCTTTGTCAGCTTTTAAACTTTTTGTAATGGATTGGATTACTCCGTCAACAGCCCTTAAAGCATCAGCTTTCTTAAGACCAGAAATTTCAGCGACTGATGCCACTAAATCATTTTTATTCACTGGTATTCACCCCTTTGTTATTGCAAATAGCCCTTGTTTTACTGCCCTGAATTCCCAGGACAATTTGTAAAATGTTAACTGAATCCTTTAATTCCGTCAATGCCTTACAAAACAAGACTTTAAAATTCTTTTGATTGAAATTCAATTACATAACCTTAGTGTGTCGTAATTTCTTCATTTTTAAGGTCTTCAACAAGCTGTTTTCGGGAAGCAATCGTTGCCATTTCTTCAGTCCACGTAATCGGTTGCAACGGTTCTTTAAGAGCGATAGCAAGCACTTCTTCAATCCTTGCAACTGGAAGGATCGTCAAGCTTTTTAACACGTTTTTCGGGATTTCAGCTAAATCCTTCTCGTTATCTTTAGGGATAACAACGATTTTAATTCCTCCCCGCAGCGCGGCTAATAATTTTTCCTTCAAGCCCCCTATAGGAAGAATACGTCCCCTTAATGTAATTTCTCCTGTCATGGCCACGTCTTTGCGAACAGGGATGCCGGTTAGAACTGAAACGATTGATGTACACATGGCAACGCCAGCTGAAGGGCCATCTTTTGGTGTTGCGCCTTCCGGAACATGGATGTGTATGTCGCGCTTATCAAAGAGAGGAGGTTCAATTCCAAATTGGGGTGCCTTTGATTTCACATAGCTCGCAGCCGCCTGCACAGACTCTTGCATGACTTCACCCAGCTTACCCGTAATTTGCATTTTTCCTTTTCCTGGAAGCATAACGGCTTCAATAGATAAAAGTTCTCCGCCCACTTCCGTCCATGCAAGACCAGTTGTTACACCGACTGTGTCCTCAAGATCAGCCATCCCATGACGATAACGTGGGATGCCTGCAAATTTGCTAAGGTTTTTAGTTGTTATCTTAATCACTTTATGCTTTGGAGAAGCCAGATAACGCACTGACTTCCTGCAAAGATTAGCAAGCTCTCTCTCTAAATTTCTAACACCTGCTTCAAGTGTATAGGTACGAATAAGTTCTCGTATAGCCGATTCAGTGACCGAGAATTCATTCTTTTTTAAGCCATGAGCTGTCATTTGTTTTGGCAGTAAATGACGTAGAACAATTTTCACCTTTTCATCTTCTGTATACCCAGAAATACGGATAATTTCCATACGATCCATAAGCGGTTGTGGCATATTAAGGGTATTAGCCGTTGTAATGAACAGCACATTAGAAAGATCGTAATCAAGCTCTAAATAATGGTCATTAAATGAGCTGTTTTGCTCTGGATCCAAAACCTCTAAGAGAGCAGAAGTGGGGTCGCCGCGCCAATCCGCGCCCAGCTTGTCTACTTCATCAAGCAAAAAAAGTGGGTTTGTTGTTTTTGCCTTTTTCATGCCTTGAATTATTTTACCCGGCATAGATCCAATGTAGGTTCTGCGATGACCTCTGATCTCTGCTTCATCCCTTACGCCACCTAAGGACATACGCACAAAATTTCGCCCAGTTGCGCGGGCAACAGATTTTCCTAAGGATGTCTTTCCAACGCCAGGCGGTCCAACAAGACACAAGATAGGTCCGTGAATTTTTCCAACACGATTTTGAACGGCAAGGTATTCTATGATCCGTTCTTTAACTTTTTCTAATCCATAATGGTCTTCATTCAAGAATTTTTCAGCCGTCTTCAAATCCTTTTTAATGCGGGTTTGCGCTTCCCATGGAACTTCCAAAAGCCATTCTAGATAATTGCGCACAACGGTCGCTTCAGCTGACATAGGGCTCATCTGTCGAAGCTTTTTAAACTCTGTCTGAGCTCTTTCACGTGCTTCTTTCGAAAGCTTTGTCTTCTTTATTTTTTCTTCAAGCTCAGTGAGTTCGTCCTTCCCATCTTCCCCTTCTCCAAGCTCTTTCTGAATGGCCTTAAGCTGCTCATTTAAATAATATTCTCTCTGGGTTTTTTCCATCTGGCGCTTAACTCTGCTACGAATTCGCTTTTCAGCTTGCATGACGCCAATTTCGCCTTCCATGAAGCTGATAATTCGCTCAAGTCGTGCCGGAATGCTTGCTGTTTCAAGCAGAGATTGCTTTTCTTCAAGTTTAAAGCCCAGATGAGCAACAACGACATCGGCAAGCTTTGAAGGATCAGTAATTTGAGTGATAGAGCCAGTCAGATCGCTTGGAATTTTTTTCTGCAATTTAACGTATTGATCGAATTGCGAAATGAGGGTCCGAACAAGAGCTTTCATCTCTTGAAGCGGCCCTGGCTTTTCATCAAAAGACTCAATTGCTGCTTCAAAATAAACTGGATTTTTTATCCACTTTGAAATTTTAACGCGCGTCTCTCCCTCCAGGAGGACTTTTACCGTACCATCAGGAAGGCGTAAAAGCTGTAAAACTCTCGCAATTGTTCCTACCGAGTAAAGATCTTTTATAGTGGGATTATCAACGATTGGGTCTTTCTGGCTCAACAATACAACCTTTTGGTCATTATGCATCACCACATCTAATGCATGAATTGACTTTTCGCGGCCCACAAACAACGGTATCACCATGTGCGGAAAAACAACCACATCTCTTAATGACAATACGGCATACGTAGCTTGCTGAGTTTCTTTATTTTCTTTGCTCAAAGACAACCTCTCGAATCAAATCACACCTAATTCCTATTAAATAGTAGACGATTTACCACTAAACATAAAGGAAAATTATGAGAGTGTGCGAGTTCAGTACATATGAGACTCAAGCGGCCTGTTGATA
>DATKTE010000090.1:0-2550 GCA_035531295.1 Alphaproteobacteria bacterium | reverse complement strand
AGGCGCCCTTCTTGTAGGTAAAGGTTCTTGTAATCATTCGCCCATCTTCTCTACTAACGCCGTAATAGACGTTGGTGGCATAGGAAACGGCGCCTCCTTCGTTGATAGCAATAATCAGATGATCAATTAGTGATTCAAAGTATTCCACACTCCATGTATCGGAACGCATTAGCACAGCCCTTCATTGTTATTTCCATTTTCATATTGAAGTAACATATATTGCGTCTGTTCAATGATTCGCGCCCCCTGTTGTAGTTTAATTTGGAGAAAAAGTATTTTTAAAAAATGACCATTTGTCTCCCAAACATTTACGTACTCTGGACTGGATACCTCTAGTTCTCCCATTAGTTTAATCAAAATGTCAATTTGTGATTCACTCTTTTCCAGGGCACTGCACATTTGATCATAGGAAGCAACGCTTCGCGCGTGAATCTTTTCCGTTTCTTTCAACTTGGTACGAATTTGCTCAATTCTTTCTGCATCCATCAAATTTTCTCCTCATAGAATTGCAGGTCTTCGTCAACATAATAGAGGCGGCGCAACCTATGCGCAACCAACATGGCAAGACAATTTGCACAAGGCTTTGAACAAGCCAGTGCCCCACTTTTCAAGATCCTAATTACCATTATGTCACAGCCCGCGACCTCTCCCCGAGCACCGATCACCGCATCCATTTCAGCGTGCATGTGAAAGTCATATTTCGGATACCATCTTTTAATAAGTGGATGAGTCTTTGCTTGATTGTAGCCTTTGCCTATAATGACACCTTTGTGAAAGATTATGGCTCCAAGCCGGGCTTTAGGGTGAGTTGATTTTAATGCTTCGCCCACCGCTATCTGAACATGTCTTTGCAATCGTGCATTCATTCTACCAATTCCAGTTCGTCTGAATATATAGAATATTCATATGGTCCATTTAAACATAGGCTACATTTAAATGTTGGTCCAAGTGTAGACCCACGCCCTTGTCTTATAATATAAAACTCGTCACCAACGCCATAGCAATTATCACTATCTATCCTTTCTGTCGTTCAAAACCTTGGCTTTCAAAGTCATCCCCTACTCATAATAAGAAGGCTCTCCTACCATATCATCGTCATCTTCTTGCACATAATCATATAAAAGCATGTCGTCTACCGTATGTGCCGGCTCCTTATCAAAGTCCCGTGTCCCAAAAAAGATAGCCGCAACAAGTAAAAAGAAACCAGCAATTCCAATAATAGTCCACATTGCATAAACCTTTCACATTATTACTTTTTCATACCAAATTCGCTTTGCGAAGTCTTTTCCGTCTCATTCGCATCTTCAAGACAGCCAGCCAAATAGGCTTCTGCAAAAATATTTTCAACAAGATGCCAGACATTGTTAAAAGTTACAGTTGAATCGTGCGAGGCAATACTTCTACACAAATAAAGGTCAATGGATTTTTTATTTCTTTCTTTCCATTTTTTGAATGCTTTTTCTGGTTTCATGCTCGCTCACCTTCGTTCGCTCGCGAGTTTGCAGAGCAAACTCTTCAAATTAAGATCAATTAGCCAAGGGTCCCATACCCAAGGCTCACTTTAAGTATAGCCCGCCGTCCGCTAAAGTCAAGGATTTTTTAAATTTTTGTAATACAATTTTCTATTTCCAACAATCCCCAATTAAGAAACGCGTCGAATCCTGCCTTAGCCATAAAAATAACTATGTCTTTTTCTTCATTTATTCTAAAGCACATTATTTTTTCTGTAGCTTGTTCCACTAATCTCTCATATTCAGAAAGTTCAGACGGTGTTAAAAAGGACTTCGACATCTCTTTTAATACGTCTCCATGAGAAGGCTCTATTCTACATTTTTCTCCATCTATACAACCAGCCGAATTGAGCGAATCTGTCATAACAACATATCTTGTATACTCACACAGATTGTGATTTTTCTTATTCGGACAATACGTCTCTGTAAAAGATGGCTTCATTAAAGAACCACAAATTGGACAAATCATAATGAAATCCCCTTTAGGTTTTTACCATCAACCGAGTCGGCTTTACAAAACCTTCGTCAATACATCTGCCAAAGGTATCTTTCCTTATAAAAAATACTACGTGCTCATGTCTTTCTGCGACAAAACACATAACAGGATCATTGCCACTTTCTGACAAGAAGTCATAGGATGACTTTTGTTCCTGATCTAAATCCGCAACGGGTATCTCATTAAATACTTGACCATCATCATATACCAAATTAGTAATCTTGCCGTCATAATGCCCAAGCACATAAATAGAATCAGATAAAGTTATGTATTCAAGATATTGACAAGAAAGATGGTCGTGCTTGCCATCGTTAGGACAATACACGCCAGTAAGCAACGGCTTCATCTGCGTGCCACAGATTGGACAAAGCATTTTATTCTCCCTGTTGGGGAACTTCTTCAATATACCCCCAATCAATAGACCCGCCCAGATCGTTAACTATGAGAAAAATATCAAATTGCTCAGAATATAGGCATAGGATAGTGCCAAACCTATGATACCAATCATCATAAAATGGTTTTTGCCAGTGACTATCGCCCGGT
>DATKTE010000089.1:0-6732 GCA_035531295.1 Alphaproteobacteria bacterium | reverse complement strand
TACTTACGTATGGGGGACTTTTCGCCAGCTGATATTAGCCTCATTGAGGGAGAGGTCCTCATCGATCAGTCTATCCTTACAGGCGAATCCTTACCTCTTGAAAAGCAAGCCGGAGAGCTTGTTTATTCCGGCTCGATTGTAAAAAAAGGTGAAGCGACAGGGGAGGTCTTCGCAACTGGGGAAAAAACCTTTTTTGGGAAAACGGTGAATCTCTTACAAACATCTCAAACAAAAAGCCACACGAAAGACATTATTTTTGCGATTGTAAGGTATCTTGTTGCTGTTGATATTTTCTTTGTCCTTATGGTTCTAGGATATGCTCTCTTTATCCATTATCCATTGACAAGCCTTATTCCCTTTATTTTAGTTTTATTAGTCGCTTCTATTCCCATTGCCCTTCCTGCAACGTTTACCCTTGCAACGGCTCTTGGAGCCCTTCATCTCACAAAACGAGGCGTATTAGTCACCCGTTTGTCAGCCATTGAAGAAGCAGCAACGATGGATGTTCTCTGTGTCGATAAGACCGGGACGATTACAGAGAATTGCCTTGAATTAGCCGCGTTAAAGCCTTTTCCCCCTTATTCTGAAGATCGCCTGTTGATTTTAGCAGGTTTAGCCAGCCATGGAGCCACGCAAGATCCTATTGATACAGCTATCTTCAAGGCGAATCGTCAAAGAAACCTCTCGCCTTTAGGCGTAAGGGTTATTAAATTTATCCCATTTGATCCTTCCCTAAAGAGAACAGAAGCTTTTATTGAAGAAAATGGGAGACAAATTCATGTTTTGAAGGGAGCCCCTCTTGTCATTTCAAAATTAACGGTCAAAAATCCTGAAACTTCGAGAGAGGTCTCTCATATGGCAATAAAGGGATATAGAGTGATTGCTATAGCCGTAGGAAGTGAAAATGATAAAACGTTAGAATTGGTAGGACTTCTCGGTTTTTATGATCCTCCCCGCAAAGAATCAAAACAAATCATCAAAGCTCTCAAGAGCTTGGGACTCCGCATCCTCATGCTTACAGGTGATAGCCTCCAGACAGCTAAAACCATTGCAGCTGAAGTGGGTATTGGAAAGCGTATTTGTTCCTTAGATCTCATTCAGCAAAAGAAAGCAGAAGATATTCTTAAATGTGATGCCTTTGCAGGGGTCTTTCCTGAAGACAAATTTAACATGGTTAAAGACTTACAAGAGAGCGGTCATATTGTTGGAATGACGGGCGATGGTGTTAATGATGCGCCGACTCTTAAGCAAGCCGAAGTTGGAATTGCCGTCGCTAATGCTATGGATGTTGCCAAAAGCGCAGCTTCTCTCATTTTAGTTGAGCCAGGTTTATCGGGGATTCTTTCTGTGATCAGAACCAGTCGACGCATTTATCAACGGATGCTGACCTATATCCTGAATAAGATTTTGAAAAGCTTTGAAATTATCGTATTTTTGAGCTTAGGATTTGTTTTTGCTAACGATCTAATCATTACTCCGTTTCTCATTGTCATTCTTCTTTTCACCAATGATTTTGCCACCATGGCCATAGCAACAGATCGTGTTGTTCACTCCCCAAAGCCTGTGCGTTGGGAAATAGGTAAGCTCATGAAGGCTGGAGGAATTTCAGCCTTTTTAATTCTTCTCTTTTCATTTTCTGTCTTTCTTATTGGGAAGGATTTCCTCCATCTTTCCTTAAAAGAGCTCCAAACTCTTGTTTTTTTGACCCTTGTTTTTACGGGACAAGGAAATATTTATCTTGTTAGGGAGCGCAAACATTTTTGGAATTCAAGACCTTCCAATTGGCTTCTTTTTGTGACCTTTGTTGATATTGTCGTTGTGAGTTTAATGGCGACTTATGGGATTCTGGTTACACCCCTTAGCTTCAATTTAATTTTGATATTACTAGCGTCCACAGCTTTTTATCTCTTCCTCATCGATTTCTTAAAAATTCAAGTTTTTTCTTATTTTAAGCTTTAACCAAATCTTAAAAAAATAGTTTCAAACTCACTTTAAGAAAAACAGGAAAGAATGAAATCAATCATCCCTTCTTTAATTTTGGAGATAAGAAGTGACAACTGAAAGTCTTAGCTATGAATCGGTAAGTGTTTCTCAAGAGGAAAACTACATCAAACGGGCTATTCTTTCCTGCATGATAGGGAATGCTCTTGAGTGGTATGATTTTGCACTTTATGGGTATTTTGCCACAACCTTTGGAGCACTCTTTTTTCCCAAATTCAGTACGGTTGCTTCACTTATGGCGACTTTTGGTATTTTTGCAGCTGGGTTTATCATGCGTCCCCTAGGAGGGGCCATTTTTGGCCACATAGGGGATAAAATTGGCCGTAAAAAAGCTCTCCTGTGGTCAATTTATCTTATGGCTATTCCTACGACTCTTATTGGTTTATTGCCAACTTATGAGCAAATTGGGTGGTTGGCTCCCCTATTTTTAACGCTCATTCGTTTGGCCCAGGGACTTTCCATGGGCGGTGCGTTTACAGGTTCCATGATTTTTGTGGTCGAAACCGCAGGGCAGGAAAAGCGAGGACTCTATGGAAGTTGGGTTGTCTTTAGCCTTCTCATTGGAATTTTAGTGGGTTCAGTTGTTGCTACCTCTACCTGTTATGTTCTTTCTGAAGATCAGGTGTTGGCTTGGGGATGGCGAATTCCTTTTCTCTTAAGTGTGGTCGGGGGATTTATAGGATCAATGATGCGCCATGTGATGCATGAACCCGAACAATTTACAGAAGCCAAAAAGCATCACAAGGAGAATGCCTCACCCCTTGAAGAACTTTTTAGACATCATCTTAAAACAATTGCTTATGTGGTAACCATTGAGCTCGCTCTTGCCATTGGTTTTTATCTCATTGTGACCTTTATCAATAATTTCCTGACAGCCTTTCTGGAAATTGACATGGTTACAAGTCTTATGATGACAACGATAAGCATGGTTGCGATGGGGATTGCGATTCTCTTCGGGGGTTGGCTTTCTGATCAAATTGGTCGTAAAGCTGTCCTCATCCCGAGCGCACTTGCATTTGTATTTTTTGCTTATCCGCTTTTCACAGCCCTTGAAAGTAATTTTGAAGGGGCTCTTATGGCTCAGATCGCTCTTTCATTTATTATGGGCATATTCTTTGCTCCCTTCCCAGCAACCTTAGTTGAGCTCTTTCCTCTAACCGTACGCTACTCGGGCCTTTCTATCGCCCATAGTATCAGTATGGCTGTCTTTGGAGGAACAGCTCCTTTTATAGCAACTGGTCTTATTCATCTCACAAATAATAATGCAGCTCCTGCATTGTACCTAGGGCTTGCATCCCTTATTTCAGCGATTGCTCTTTTTTTTATGAAAGATAGGTATAGGGAAAAGGTGATATAGAATAGTGTCACCTTTTTTATTAATCTCTTATAGCGGAGCATTATCAACAATTAAGTCATTTAAATGGGGCAATTTCTAAGTTAGAAAAAAAATGTATAAAGCTCACCCATCAAATGAACCTGTTAAAACAAGAAGAAATTATAGAAGAAATTGAGAATATTTTAAGCCAGATCATGGTTTAGATTTAAAATCGTCCTGTGCCGAAGTTGCTCCGACACAGCCATAATTTTACTTTATTTTTTAAAGAATAATGATCCCAGGAAAATAGTTGTGCTTACGAGGATAATTAAAGGACCGGAAGGAAGACCAGTAAGTTTAAAAAGGAATATTCCCCCAAAGGAGGAGATAACACCAATTATAGTCGAGCCGAAAACATATTGAGAGAGGTTTCGGCTCAGATTCCTCGCAGAAGCTGCCGGAATTGCCACTAAGGCGGCGGTTAAAAGACCACCGACCACTTTTACCCCTAGAGAAACAATGATGGCAATCAAGAATAAATAAATAAGATTGTATTTTTTAACATTTATGCTTTCCGATTGAGCTAAATCTTCAGAAATATTAATCAGGACCATCTTTGGATAAATTATCTTGACTATGAATGAAAGAGAAAGAGCAACAGCTACAGAAATACTCGTTTCTAAAAAATTTATCTTGGTAATATCGCCTACCAGTGCAGCTTCTGCTTGGTCGATGGGTAAAAATAAAAAAGCTATTGCTACACCTGAAGCAAAGACAACAGCAGTTAAGGATTCCATGGGTAGTTTTGTCCTCAATTCAAGCAGCCAGATTGAAATGATACCAAGAAAAACAAAAGGAGCCGCACCAAGCGACATATTAAAACCATACAGTAGGGCCAAGGCGATTCCCGGAAGAGTTAAATGTCCAAGAGGTCCAGCAACGAGAACCATTCTTTTACTCAACATAAGAGATCCTAAATATCCAGCTGCCCCACTGATAAAAGCCCCTGCCGTTAAGCTTAATAAAAGTTTATTTTCCATTATTCTTATCGATGTTTGTGTTGATAATATTTCATGCCGCCACCATAAAGTTTGTACAAACTTTCCGGTGTAAGCACTTCACGAGGCGGTCCAGCACATACTGTCTGCTTATTCAAGCAAATGACATGGTTTGAATATTGATACACAACATTCAAATCATGGGTAACGAGGAGCATAGTTAGATTCCATTTTTCTTTGAGACTCGCCAGAAGATTATAGATAGTCTCCTCTCCACCAATATCAATGCCCGTGGTCGGTTCGTCAAAGAGCAACACTTGAGGCTTGTCCATTAGGCTCCAAGCCACGAGCATTCTCTGAAACTGTCCAGACGACAGTTTATCGACCTTTCGTGCAAAAAACTCCTCATTGAAGCCTACTGCATGCATAATATTCTGCATCTCTTGGCTGGAGTCCTGTTTCAAAGCGAAGAAATCTCTTACGCTCAAGGGAGTATCCTTTATAAACGGCAATCGCTGTGGGACGTAGCTAATTTTGATACCTTTTTTCCAGGTTATTTCACCCTTATAGGGTAAAAGTCCAAGCAAACATTTTAATAAGACAGTCTTTCCTGCCCCATTGGGGCCTAAGATACTGACAGTGTCTCCTTTCTTTAAGGTGAAAGAGAGTTGTTCAATAATAAGTTGGTGGTCCAATTCTACAGTCAGATCTTGTACTTTTAAAATTAAATCGTCTTCCATTTATCGGTTTTCCCTATAGGCTTTCCTGCACAAATCCCCTTTCTCCCTAATGAGGAATGCGCCAGTACCAACTTCTAATTCTTTACCTGATCGTGGTATTATTTTTTTAAAGGCTTCGAGTTCTGACTGGAATACAGCTGAATGATGATCAAACCAGCTATTCTTATTTATTCCTGCTAACGCCTACAAATCTCTTTATTCTTCCCTTTTACATAAAAAATACCCTATAATTCTTAACTAATCATTAAGGGGAATGAGAAGTTCCTTATCCAAGTAGAAGATAATACTCCCTCTTAGTTAAATCTTAACCATAGTTCTTCATAATCTAAATGTGACAGAGCAATTCACTCCAAAGGGAGGAACTGATGGCAAAGATTCTATGTGTGCTTTATGACGATCCTATCTCCGGTTACCCCAAAAGTTATTCTCGTGATGATATTCCAAAACTTGACAGGTACCCCGATGGGATGTCGTTACCAACACCTAAGCACATAGATTTTAAACCTGGAGAATTATTGGGGAGCGTCTCAGGAGAACTTGGATTACGTAAGTTCCTCGAGGAGCAAGGTCATACCTTCATCGTCACGTCAGATAAAGATGGCCCCGATTCTGTATTTGAAAAAGAACTTTCGGATGCGGACGTTATTATTTCTCAACCATTTTGGCCTGCATATTTAACAGCAGAACGAATTGCAAAAGCCAAAAACTTAAAATTGGCAATCACAGCTGGGATAGGCTCTGATCACGTTGATCTACAAGCAGCTATGGATAAAGGCATTACGGTTACTGAAGTAACCTATTGCAACAGCATCAGTGTGGTAGAACACGTGATTATGGCAATCTTGGCTCTTGTTCATAACTATATCCCCTCCTATCAATGGGTCATTAAAGGAGGATGGAACATTGCAGATTGTGTTTCAAGAGCCTATGACCTGGAAGGAATGAATGTGGGATCTGTTGCTGCTGGGCGGATTGGACTTGGCGTTTTAAAACGGTTAAAACCCTTTGAGGTTAAACTCCATTATACAGAACGCCATCGCCTTCCCGAAAGTGTTGAGAAGGAAATTAATCTCACTTACCATCCGCATCTTGAGTCCATGGTTTCGATCTGTGACGTGGTTACAATTAATTGCCCTCTTCATGCTGAAACGGAACACTTATTTAATGATGCCTTGATCAGTAAAATGAAACGAGGCTCTTACATTGTAAATACGGCCCGTGGCAAGATTTGTGATCGTGATGCTATTGTTCGTGCCCTTGAAAGTGGTCAGCTGGCAGGATATGCGGGCGATGTTTGGTTTCCTCAACCTGCCCCTAAAGATCATCCTTGGAGAACGATGCCCCATCATGGCATGACGCCTCATGTTTCAGGGACAACTCTTTCGGCACAAGCACGCTATGCTGCAGGTGTGCGTGAAATCCTGGAATGCTGGTTTGATGACCGCCCTATTCGCAACGAATATTTAATCGTTGATAAGGGTAACCTTGCTGGTATGGGGGCCCATTCCTATACCGCCGGCGATACGACAAAGGGGTCTGAGGAGGCTGAAAAGTTTAAAAAGGAATAAAGATGAAAAGCTAGTATGGTTTTGGCATCCTCACGGAAATAGATGTGGTTGGAACCTAGAAAAGAAAGCTCAACCAGGAGATGCCATCCTATCTTATCTCGGGGACTTGT
>DATKTE010000088.1:0-11391 GCA_035531295.1 Alphaproteobacteria bacterium | reverse complement strand
CGATCTTTTTCAGCTTCCTCCTGTTGTGACTTCCCAGGAAAAAGAGATCTTTCAAACACAATACAAAAGCCCTTATTTCTTTAGTGCTCAGTTTTTTGAACATTTTAAGATGGAATTCATTGAACTTGAAAAGATTTACCGCCAACAAGATGAAAAGTTTATTAGTTTGTTAAATTCAATCCGCAATAAAACAACAACGGATGAAGATATCTGCTACTTAAATCAACGGGTAAATTCAGAATATACGACGGAAGAGTATTGCGTTTACCTCACTCCGAAGAATGTTGACGCCGAAGCTATAAATGAAGAAAAACTTAGTCAATTAAAAGGGAAATTGCACAAGTTTGAAGCTCGTGTCGATGGAACTATAGGCAAAGAGTACTATCCAACGCGGCAGAGCTTAAAGCTTAAAGTAGGGTCTCAAGTCATGATGGTCAATAATGACAGTAAAGGTCGTTGGGTTAATGGAACCATGGGAATGATTCTTAACATAGAAAAGTTAGATAAAGCCATTGCCGTTATTGTGGAATTGGAGGATGGCGAGGAGGTAGAAGTCTATCCCCATAACTGGGAGATACACAGGTTCTTTCTTGAAACAGATGCCATTCAATCAGAAACCATTGGGTCTTTTACCCAATATCCCCTTGCACTGGCGTGGGCTCTAACCATTCACAAAAGCCAAGGTAAAACCTTCAACAAAGTTATTCTAGATATAGGTAGCGGTTCATTTATGCCAGGTCAGGTTTATGTGGCCTTAAGTAGGTGCACAACCTTAGAAGGTCTTATCCTCAAAAAACCAATTCAAAAAAAGCACATCTGGCTTGATTATAATGTTATCAAGTTTGTGACTACCTTCCACTATAAAGAAGCGGAAAAGAACTGTTCCCTTGATAAAAAAGTTGAATTTATTAAAGAATCTCTCGAAAGAAAACAGTCCTTGGAGATTGTGTATTTAAAAGCAAATAATGAAAAATCCCAGAGAGTCATTACCCCGACCGACGTAGGTCCCATGTCTTATAAAGATAAGCCGTATGTTGGAGTCAAAGGATTTTGTCACAAAAGCCAAGAGAATCGCGTCTTTCGCGTTGATAGAATTTTGGGAATTAAGAAGAAGGCAATTTAGCTATTGGATTTTAAAAAGGTCTGCTATTTGTAATCTTTGTAATAAAACTTGACCTTTTAAGTTAGATTTGTTAGAGATTCGCTATCTATTCTTTTCATAAGAGGAAATCTATGTCCGAAGTACTAATCGCAGGTCCTGTGGGACGCATTGAAGCTCGTTATCATCAAAGCAAAGTTCGCAACGCTCCCTTGGCGATTGTTCTCCATCCTCATCCTGAACATGGCGGAACAATGAACAATAAAATAACTTACGCTTTATTTCGTGCGTTCGTGGATCAAGGATTTAGCACACTTCGCTTTAACTTTCGAGGCGTGGGCCGTTCTGAAGGTAAATTTGATCATGGAGAAGGTGAATTAAGTGATGCAGCAGCCTGCCTAGACTGGCTTCAAGTTCAAAATACGGAACCCCGTCAATGTTGGGTTGCAGGATTTTCTTTTGGGGCCTGGATATGTATGCAACTTCTAATGCGCCGCCCAGAACTCGATGGTTTCATTGCCGTTGCACCGCCTGCCAATATGTATGATTTCACATTTCTCGCGCCATGCCCTGTTTCTGGAATGATCTTGCAAGGGGCGAAAGATGAAATCGTCCCAAAAGATTCAGTAATGAAACTTGCAGCAAGATTGTCAGCACAGCGTGGGCTTCACATCGACTATCGCGTTATTGCTGAAGCAGATCACTTTTTTGGAGCACAAGTTCCTGAACTCATAACCAACGTGCATGAGTACTTAACGGCGGCTCTAAATCCTGTGCCAAAAGTGGTGAATGGGTAAGGTTCCCTCTGTCGTCATACCCACTAAGCGGGAATGACGACTATGATTTTACTAACCCATAAATTTTAATCTCAAAATCAAATAATTTCTCCATATCCAAGACACCTAATCCAAATACTTCCGCATCGCCAATCTGACGGGCTGAAGATTTGACCATTCGTAAAACTTTCCTATTTTGTAATCTTTATATTTTGCATAGATCGGTTCCCCTGGTGGGGGATACAAACTCTCCCCCCACCTAAAGGAAAAGGGGCGCCCGTTGTACCAGGGAAGGTGAGGGGGAGGTTTCTTAAGGACCTAACCGCTAAAAAACCAAAGGCTTGGGCTTCAAGGGCGTCTCCATTCCATCCTGCATCGGACGCCTTCTTCACCTGCACATTAAGCCGTTTTTCCATCATTTTAAGAAGAGTTGAGTTATGAGCACCACCCCCAGCTACAAGCCAAAGCGGTGATTTTTGAGGGAAATGTTTCGTTGCTTCTTCTAAACAAGCAACCGTAAAAGCCGTTAATGTCGCCACTCCATCTTCAAAAGGGATGGATCTAACGTCCTCTAGACAGCCTTTAAATGCGTTACGATCCAATGCCTTAGGCGGCCTTTGAATAAAGTAGGGGAGAGAAAGCCACCGCGTTAAAAGCGAATCATTAACGCGTCCTCTGGCCGCAATTTTTCCCCCTTCATCCCATTGAAGATTCGTGTTTTCTCGAACCAAGTCATCAATCAAACCATTTCCTGGCCCTGTATCAAAGCCCAAAATCTCATCTTCACCTGCTCCTAACCAAGTCACATTGGCAACCCCTCCAATATTGAGAATAGCAATAGGTTTAGGTAGGTCATAAGCTAGTGCCTTATGAAAGATGGGCACAAGAGGGGCTCCTTGGCCTCCATGGGCTATGTCATTAAGTCGAAACCGATCGATCACAGGAATACCCGTGAGTGAAGCGAGGAGGGGGCCATCTGCAATAATGTGGGTTTCGCCAATCTCTCCTTTTTGACGAGGAGGCTTATGGAAAAGGGTTTGTCCGTGAAAACCAATAAGATCTACCCCTGAAGGTTTCATGCCAGCTTTTGCTAAGAGGGTAGAGACAACATCAACGTGTTGCTTGGTTATAGCCCGTTCCAGAGGGATCTCCTCAGGACCTGGTGGTCTGCCATAGGCTTTTAGAATTTGATTCCGTATGATTTCAGGGTAGGGGACATAGTGAGTAGGACCGAAAGCCTTGATGGCGATCCCATCTGTTTGAATAAGCGCTGCATCAATTCCGTCGGCTGATGTTCCTGACATAAGACCTATGGCCCATCTAGGCTTAATTAAAGGTTGTTTCAATTTATCTGCCTTAGCCGTTAATGATGTATTTTAGAATATAGAGCATTGATATTCAATCAACTTATAATTTCTGGAAAGACTCTTTGGGTTTCTTATGTGCGCTTTTTTCTTTCTCTTTCGGAAGGCAGCTGTATTTCAAGGAAAATGAAGTTGAAACCCCAATGAAAGCTGGGCTACTTAGTACAGATGGATTTTTTTCAACCCATGCTGTATAAATATCAACTATTTCTTTATTTGTAATCTCTTTGGGAAAGCAGATATCAATGTATTCATCTGTAACATCAACAATGTTTCGATAAAACTGAGCCGCATTGGCTGCCCCAATAATGAATCCATAGCAAAAGTTCTGGGTCGTTGCGGATTTATCCTTACAGGCTGTCACCAGCTCTTGATTCGTAATGCTTGTTGCAAATAATGGAAATGACGAACAAATGAATATCCAAGAGAAAATAATTTTCATGAAAACCCCCGTTTTTTTACAGTTTACATGAATTTCGAAAGAAGTTCACTTGTTTTTTTGTAGGTAAATTCTATACTTATTCTCAATATATAACATTCCTGAAAGGATAGAAAGACATGTCGGGCTTCGCTTCTCAAGCATATGAAGGAATTGTGACTTGTGACAATGATCCTACAAATGTTCTTCGTCAGCCGACATGCCCTATTTTGATCAAGGAATGGGATGTGACGAAAGCAACCATTCAGAAATTGCTGAATATCCGCGAAAATATTCTAAGGGGAGGGGCAGGACTAGCCGCTCCTCAAATAGGCATTAATCATCCGATATTTATTTATACCCCTGACCGAACAACAGAAAGCTTAAGAATTGTGATCAATCCTTCTTTTGAACCTGTTGGTGAGGAGATGGTTGAAGGGTATGAAGCGTGTTTTTCAGAACCACTGAGGTGCGCGAAGATAAAGCGTTGGAAAAAGATAAAAGTAACATATCAAAACCAAAGCGGAGAAGTTGTAGAAGATGTGCTGGATGGCTTTGCAGCGAAAGTCTTTCAACATGAAATGGACCACTTGAAGGGCAAGCTTATCATTGATCATAAAAATGCTGAGGTCCTTACATTTACCAACCCTCAAGTGTTTCAAGACCACATGAAGCAAATTCATTTAGAGGATTCGAAGCGGTATCCGAATAAAGCTTGAATGACCACAAAAGAATCTATGTTCCGCAATAAGGGGGCAGCGAAATTCCGTTTGTCGCATAATATATATTATGGAAAATATAGTCATCCGAATCGATATAACAGCTTGAAGGTCTGCTTCGAATCTATTGAACACAATAGCTTAGCCAGTCATTGATATCGTCTTATGTTATTTTTTCATTAACTGCCAGTTGAGCCTGACGGGGTGCGTAAGGCAAGCGTAGCTGCAGGAAAAGTTTACCGTCATCTGCCATTAAATTAAGGATATGTCTCTTTTCAATCTCATTTTATTTCTGTACAAGAATAAAAGCTTCCCAGGAAAACGCCTATTTAAGGAGAATCTCATGATACAGCATGATTCATTCAAAAGAAATTCTATAACAGCACAGCCTTTTTGTCCGTTTAGTAACTTTCATTCTGTTAAACAGAAAAATAGATTAAAGGTTTTTTCCGGGAATATTTCTTCTCGCATACAAGTTCCGCTTTTTGAGTCTCGTGTTCAAGCTGGATCCCCTTCCCCGGCTGACGAGTATAGCGAAGGCAGTCTTGATCTTAATGATTATCTCCTACCCCATAAAGCAACCACTTTCTTTGTTCGTGTCACTGGGGATTCTATGATCAATGTAGGCATTTTTTCTGGAGATATGCTGATTGTTGATCGCTCTCTCTCTCCAGCTTACGGCAAAATTGTAATTGCACTTTTAAATGGAGAAATGACTGTCAAAAGACTTGAAAAATTTAAAAACAGACTGTTTCTTTGTGCTGAAAACGATGATTACCCAGATATTAAAGTTACAGAAGAAGATCATTTTGCCATCTGGGGAGTGGTAACAAACGTGATTCACTCGCTTTTATAATAATTGTTCTTGAGTTCAGAAGTTAAAAGTGCTTTTGTATCTTTTTTCTTTGCATAATGATTATTTTTTGTAAGATGAGCCAGAAATTGAAAGATAGAGTAAGAACATGGCAAGATTAAGTTTTCTCAAAGTAAGGGACTTTCTGTTCAGCTTTAATGTGTTGATGCCAATTATTATGCTGATAGGCGTGACATTGATTTTTCTCCCCTATGGACTTGGCCAATTAGGATTAATTGAAGAATGGGGAGAGCTTGGTGTGTTTTCCGAACACGGCCCCATGTATTTCATCACTAAGCATACGCAAATGGCACATACTCGAATGCGCCCTTTAAATATGCTTCCTCCCTCTCTTGGCTATCGGTTGGACCCAGATTCTTTTGTTTATTGGCACATCCTTCAGTTTTTATTTATATGGCTCAAGGGCATTGGGATGGGATTAATTTTGTGGTGGCTTTATCCTCAAAGATGGGTCGCAATTTTAGGTGGTCTTTTAATGATGCTTTATCCTGCTGATACGATGCAGCTTTCTCTTCGATCAATCCATATAAATGGGGCTGTGGCGTATGCAATTTGTGCATGTGCGTGTCTATTGTGGGCCACTGAAGCCAAAAAGCTATGGACAAACGCTGTCTTGGCAGGTTGTGGAAGCTTTCTTTTTCTAGTTGCTAGCCTTACCTATGAAACTGCATTTTTTTTAGCACCCCTGCCGCTTATTTTCTGGTGGGCAAAGTATGGATTACGTGAAGGTTGGAAATCTCTCAAAACTCAAAGAATTGTTGTATCGTTTTGGCTTGCAGCAATCTTGATAGAATTAGGTTACTTGCTCTGGGTAGGGAGAGATCCTGATCTGTATCAGAGCCATCTCAGCAATACGCCATGGGCTACATTCACGCTTTTCTATAAAAACTTACCAATGCTATTCAGCGTAGGATTTTATCGCACACTCCTGCATAGCTGGTACGATGCTGGGCGGATGTTTCTAATAGGTGGTGATTGGATAATTTTTCTACCAATTGCAGTTATTCTTATCTTACTGCTGGTTTTGTGCTTTTTTGCCAAAGATTTCAAGGCTGAGAGAAAGGCTCCACTATTAGAAGCAAGATTTTTAAAACGATGCTTGGTTGCTTCTATCTTGGTTATTGCACTTGGCTATTCTCCCTATCTTCTATTAGGAACGCATATCCTAATTACACAACGTACATACCTATTCGCTGGTATTGGAGGAACTTTATTTTTCGCATCTATTATTGCAGTCTTACAAGATCGATTCAGATGGGCTGGAGCTGGAATGGCCGGTTGCTTATTGTTACTTGGTATAACAGCGCAATGGACGCAATTTGAACACTATGAAGCAATCTCAGACAAACAAAAATCGATTTTATCTGGTATTCTTGAGGTAGCTCCTCGTCTCAATTCCAAGCAGAATCTTTTAATAATTGATCATACGGGTAGTTTGGGAAGTACATGGATGTTACGTGGTGAAATTCTCAGCAGCGCTTTAACGTATCTCTATGGCAAAAAAACCGACGCCACCATTTGCATGGAGCCAGGATCGGTGCGAAGTACATTCGCAACAGATGCAGCGGGTCGCACAGGGCGGTGCGAAGAACAGCAAGACACTTGGCAGATCGGCCAAGGATTCCCAGGTTCTTTTTCTCTACCCAAGGCACAATTGGTCACGCTCATTATTGAACCGGATAGTAGAATTCACCTAAAAGAAAACAGTATGCCCATATCTTCGGCAACGCCAAGTGAACGAGCACGCTGGACGAAATTATTTGGCTGCTGGCCCGCAAATACTTGCTATACTAAGAATGAAATACCGCCCTTCCCTGATCACTTCAAGTTTAATTTTGGAAAATGGTGGAGTATGGAAGAACCTACACCAGGAGTGGGTTGGATAGATTCTCAATGGATAGTGCCAGCATTGCTGCCTCGCTCCTTTTCTTGGATAAATCAACCAAAAAGTACCCTTATCTTTAATCTTTCCCCCCGTGCCGAGCCCTACTTAATGGAGATACGTTTTGCCTACATTAACAGCCAAGCAGTAAAGGAGAGTCTGAAAATTTTGGTGAACGGGCATTCAATCCAGTATCACTGGTTAAATGAGGTAAATGCTCAGGCACAAATTAGTCCTAATCTCCTAAAAGAAGGAGTGAACAAGTTACTTTTTCTTACAGATACTAAGCATTCTCAGGGAGTTGGGCTCGGGGTAGAGTATGTAAAGATAGAACCTCAAAAATAAAATGACTCACAGATTTATGTTAAAGATGAGCTCACTGTTTTGGAAAAAATGCAGATATAGAATTCTTTAAAAATAAAAAGAGAAAAAGAGATTGATTTTTTTACCAAAAATAGATAGAAGAATCACAGTAAATTATCCATATGAATTTTATTTCAACAGTATGGATTTCATATTAAACTTAAATAGTTTTAGAAGATCTGGGATGAAATGTCATTAAAAGGAAAGACTGTTCTCGTAACTGGTGCAGATGGTTTTATTGGTAGCCATCTCGTTGAAGAACTCATTAAATATGAATGTAAAATCAGAGCCTTTGTATTTTATAATTCTTTTAATAGTTGGGGGTGGCTAGATACTTTGTCTCCTGAGCTTCTCGCAAAGATTGATGTATTTTGTGGCGACATTAGAGATCTCAATGGTGTGATGAAAGCTGCGGAAGGCTGTGAAGTCATTTTTCACTTAGCGGCACTTATAGCAATTCCATTCTCGTATCATTCCCCTGATACTTACGTTGATACGAATATCAAAGGGACTTTAAATGTGCTGCAAGCTGCAAGGCAGGTAGGTGCACAACGAATACTGGTAACTTCAACCTCCGAAGTTTACGGTACTGCACAATATGTCCCTATTGATGAAAAACATCCATTTCAAGGTCAATCGCCTTATAGTGCAAGTAAGATAGGTGCAGACAGAATTTCAGAATCTTTCTATAGGTCTTTTAATTTACCTCTTACTATCGTTCGACCTTTCAACACTTTTGGGCCGCGGCAGTCTGCAAGGGCGGTGATTCCGACAATTATTACTCAGTTACTCAGTGGAATGACAGAATTGAAATTGGGTAAGGTAACACCCACTCGAGATTTCAATTATGTTAAAGATACCGTTGCTGGATTTATCTCTATTGCAAATTCGGAACGAACAATTGGAGAAGAAATTAATATTGCTTCAAATCAAGAAATCTCAATCGGAGAAATTGCAGAAATATTAATCGAGAAAATCAATCCAAAAGCAAAAGTAGTTTACGAAGATCAACGCATGCGGCCCATTAAATCCGAAGTGGAACGTCTTTTGGGGGATAATAGGAAAATTATCGAATTAACGAATTGGAAACAACAACATTCATTTGTTGAGGGGATAGAAAAAACGATATCCTGGTTTCGTCTCCCTGAAAATTTAGTTCGCTACAAACCAGACATTTATAATATTTAGGAGATCATGCGATGCGTGCAATTATTTTAGCTGGTGGGAAAGGCACGCGTTTACAACCATATACAACCCTAATTCCAAAACCTCTCGTCCCTATCGGAGGAAAATACTCCATAATGGAGGTAATCATAAAACAATTAACGAGAGCAGGGTTTACCCACATTACAGTTGCCGTAAATCATTTAGCAAATCTAATTATGGCCTACTTTGGAGATGGTTCAAAATGGGGAATAAAATTAGATTATTCTTTTGAAGACAAGCCTATGGGCACAATTGGTCCTCTTGGTCTCATTAAGAATTTGCCTAAAAACTTTCTTGTAATGAATGGCGATGTATTATGTAATCTTGACTACAAACATTTTTTTGATAACCATGTGGCGCAAGATGCAGAAGTATCTGTTTCTTCTTACAAGCGCATTGTAAATATTGATTTTGGCACTTTACAATATGACGAATCTGGTAATTTATTAACATTTGCTGAAAAACCGAGTTACGAGTTTGATGTAAGTATGGGAGTTTATTGTTTAAACCGTATTGTTGTGGATAGGTTAAAACCTGGACAAGCTTTTGGGTTTGATGATTTAATGCTGGAGAGTATTAAGAATGAACGCAAAGTACATATATATCCTTTTTCTGACTACTGGTTAGATATTGGTCGTCCAGAAGACTATCAAACAGTTAATGAACAATTTGACGATATAAGCAAGCTCGTAGGTATAGAAGCATGAGAATTTTGATTACTGGTTCGAGTGGTTTTATAGGAAGTCATCTCAAAGAGAAGCTTCATAGAACTCCGTCATGCGAAGTATTTGGTTTGATTTCCCCCTCATGCAAGAACAACCAGGGCATTCAATGCGAACTGACGAATAAAAATAATGTGTTAGCTGTTTTAAGAGAATTACAACCTAACGTAATATTTCATTTAGCTGGTTCATTTTCCAATCATTTCTCTACAGACTTCAATAATAATGTCGTAACAACACAGAACATTATTGAAAGCATAATCGAGCTAGATATTGGAAGCCGTCTCATCACTATTGGAAGTGCGGCAGAGTATGGAGTTATAGACTTAAAATCCTCCGCTCCAATTACTGAAACTCACCCCACAGCACCCTGCCTGGTGTACGGGCTCACAAAGCTGTATCAGACAAATTTGTGTCAGTTTTACACACGAACAAAAGACATTGATATAGTAATAGCTCGTCTATTTAATGTCTTCGGAAAAGGGGCATCAGAAAAATTATTCGTAGGGAAGTTGGAGAAGAAGATTATTGATTATAAATCTGGTAAAAACAAAAGAATTAAGTTACACAATGTAAATACATTTCGTGATTACTTACATGTATGTTGTGTGTCAGAAGAGCTTATTAAAATTATGAAATATGGTATTAAAGGGGAGATATATAACGTTGGAAGTGGTCATCCTATACAAATATTAGAGCTGTCAAAAAAAATATTAGCTGAATATGAACTAGATGAATCAGCTCTCGAATTAGAACTTGATTGTGAAGATTTAAAAGATAAAGATAATGTGCAAATGATATACGCAGATATAAGTAAAATTAAGTCGCTAGGTGAAGATAGGGTATGAGACGTGCTCTTACAATCATATCCCCAGTGTTTAATGAAGAAGATGTCATAGAATCATTTTACAATGAATTAAAAAAAACACTAGATAGTATTGACACCAATTATAAATCAAAAATTCTATTTGTTATAGATCGTTGCACAGACCGTACTCTTGAAATTATAGACCGACTTGCCCAAAGAGATCATTCTGTTAGTTATCTAGTCATGTCTTCACGTTTCGGTCACCAAATGTCACTTTTGGCTGGAATCGATACGGCTAAATCCGACGTTTACATAATGATGGATAGTGATTTGCAACACCCCCCTGCATTAATTAACGACATGCTGAAATGTTATGAAGAAGGATTTGAAGTTGTTTACACGCTACGTAAGACTACAGAAAAACAAGGACTTATTCGTAAACTATGTAGCAAGTATTTCTATAGATTAATGAATGCCTTATCTGATGCCTCTATCTATGAAAATGCAGCTGATTTTCGATTAATTAGTGAAAAGGTAGCCATCGTTTTTCGCCAGCAAATAAGAGAAAGAAATATGTTTCTTCGGGGCTTAGTTAGCTGGGTAGGCTTTAAACAGAAAAGCTTGGAATATATAGCCGCTCCCCGTTTTGCAGGAAAAAGTAAATATTCCGTCGCTCAAATGTTTAAATTAGCTGGTGATGCTCTAATTTCATTTAGTACATTTCCATTAACGGTTAGCCTAATCGTCGGTACTTTTTTTTCTTTACTTGGTTTTTTATATGCATTAACTACTTTTTTTCAGTTTATTTTGTACAGACAATTGCCAAATGGTTGGACGACTTTAATAATATTAATTACTATTTTCTCAGGTGTACAGCTATTATGTCTTGGTATGGTTGGGGCTTACGTGGGTGGAATATATTCAGAAGTTAAAAAAAGGCCACATTATATAATTGATCATTTGATTAATTATCAGGAGGTTTGAATGGACAAAGTTAATTTTGATGAATACGTTGAAGATTATGACAAACTTCTTGAAAAAGAGACCAGTTTTTTTTCCGTTGGGGAGAAATACTTTGCCCAGTACAAGGCAGATGTTGCATCTAGAATTATAAGTCAACCTGTTAAAGATATTTTAGAATTTGGATGTGGCACGGGGCG
>DATKTE010000087.1:0-17019 GCA_035531295.1 Alphaproteobacteria bacterium | reverse complement strand
GCTTTGTCAATCTGATCATAGGCCGTAAACGTTGCTCCGCCTGATTCAGCCAAAACCTTCGTAATCGCTGCTGTCAGCGTCGTCTTTCCATGGTCCACGTGACCAATCGTTCCTATGTTACAGTGCGGCTTACTCCGCTCGAATTTCTCTTTTGCCATTTCTTTCTCCGTTTTCTATGCGTATTTCGATTTTACTTCATCAGCTATATGCTGAGGGACTTGTTCATAATGATCAAACTGCATGGTAAACTGTGCACGCCCCTGGCTCATTGAGCGCAAGGTATTGACGTACCCAAACATTGATGCCAGAGGCACAAAACAGTCTACAACGCGCGCGTTTCCTCGTTGATCCATGCCTGAAACTTGACCACGTCGACTATTCAAATCACCAATAATATCTCCCATATACTCCTCTGGCGTCACAACTTCAACCTTCATGATAGGTTCGAGCAATCTGGGCTCTGCTTTTGGAACGCCTTCACGGAATGCTGCACGGGCTGCTATTTCAAAGGCTAGAACGCTTGAGTCCACATCATGGTAAGCACCATCATAGAGAGTAACTTTATAGTCAATCATCGGAAAGCCTGCAATAACGCCCGCTTCGCTAGCTTGCAACAGACCCTTTTCAACACCCGGTATGTATTCTTTTGGAACAACACCTCCAACAATGGCATTCACAAAGGAATAGCCTTCACCGGGTTCTTGCGGCTCAAAACGAAGCTTAACACGTGCGAATTGTCCCGCACCACCTGTTTGCTTTTTATGAGTATAATCGACTTCAGCTTTTTTCGTAATTGTTTCACGGTAGGCAACTTGCGGAGCACCAACGTTAGCTTCAACTTTAAATTCGCGCTTCATTCTGTCAACAATAATATCAAGATGAAGCTCACCCATCCCCTTAATAATCGTTTGTCCAGATTCATAATCTGTCGTTACGCGAAAGGATGGATCTTCAGCAGCTAATCTGGCTAGCGCAAGCCCCATTTTCTCTTGGTCAGCTTTTGTCTTTGGCTCAACCGCAACTTCTATCACCGGTTCAGGGAAGATGATACGCTCAAGAACGACTGGCTTTAAAGGATCACAGATAGTGTCGCCTGTTGTCGTATTTTTTAATCCACCCAATGCAACGATATCACCAGCATAGGCTTCCTTGATATCTTCACGAGAGTTTGCATGCATCGCTAGCATACGCCCCGCGCGTTCTTTCTCATCCTTCACCGAATTCATAATATATGAACCGGCATTAAGGACACCTGAATATACCCTCACAAAGGTAAGCGATCCAACGAATGGATCGGTCATAACTTTGAATGCCAAACCACAGAAGGGCTCTTCATCAGAAGGATTACGAATTAATTCCTTATCACCGTCAAGAGATTCCCCCTTTACAGCTCCAATATCCAGAGGAGACGGAAGATAATCAACAACGGCATCAAGAAGAGGCTGCACTCCTTTGTTTTTAAATGCAGACCCACATAATACTGGAACGAACTTTGCAGTCACCGTCCCCTTACGAATACATTTTTTCAGAGTTTGAACATCAGGCTCAACCCCTGCAAGATATGCTTCAAGAGCTTCATCATCTTGCTCTACAGCGGTTTCAACTAGCTTTGTCCTATACTCATCCGCTTGTGCCCTTAAGTTTTCGGGAATATCTTCTACGACATACTCCGCACCCATTGTCTCGTCTTTCCAACGAATTGCTTTCATTTGAACGAGATCTATGAGACCCACGAACTCGGCCTCAGAGCCAATAGGCAATTGGATAACAAGCGGAACGGCACCCAAGCGATCAATAATCATCTCAACTGTACGGAAAAAGTTCGCACCCGTACGATCCATTTTATTCACAAAACAAATACGCGGGACGTGATATTTATCTGCCTGACGCCAAACTGTTTCTGATTGAGGCTCCACCCCTGCAACGCTATCAAACACAGCAACAGCGCCGTCTAAAACACGCAATGATCTTTCAACTTCAATGGTAAAATCGACGTGTCCGGGTGTATCGATAATGTTGATACGATTATCATTCCAAAAGCAAGTTGTTGCAGCTGATGTAATGGTAATCCCACGCTCTTGCTCTTGCGCCATCCAATCCATGGTTGCGGCCCCTTCATGGACCTCACCAATCTTGTGAGACTTTCCTGTATAATAAAGGATACGCTCAGTCGTCGTTGTTTTACCAGCATCAATATGGGCCATAATGCCAATATTGCGGTATTGATCAAGGGGAGTAAGTCGTGACATTTAACTGCTTCTCCTTACCATCTATAGTGGGAGAAAGCTTTATTCGCTTCTGCCATCTTATGGGTATCTTCACGCTTTTTCACAGCAGAGCCTCTATTATTGGCGGCATCCATGAGTTCTGCAGAGAGGCGATCTGTCATGGTTGTCTCTGACCGCTTGCGCGCACTGTTAATAATCCAGCGAATTCCCAAAGCTTGCGCACGTTCAAACCGTACTTCAACAGGAACCTGATAGGTTGCCCCACCAACACGTCGAGACCGCACCTCAACTGTAGGCTTTACATTTTCAAGCGCTTCATGAAAAACTTGCAAAGGATCCTGCGATGATTTTGATTTAACCTGATCGAAGGCTCCATAGACAATACCCTCGGCAACCGATCTCTTGCCCTCATACATTAAGCAACTCATAAACTTTGACACCACGGTATCGCCATATTTAGCGTCCGGCATAACGGGTCTTTTTTCTGCAGCGTGCCTTCTTGACATTTCTCTATTCTCCTACTTCGGACGCTTTGCACCATATTTGGAACGACCTTGGCGTCGTTTTTGAACGCCTTGGGTATCCAAAGTACCGCGAATCACATGATAACGAACACCCGGCAAGTCGCGCACACGACCACCACGAATGAGAACAACAGAGTGCTCTTGGAGGTTGTGACCTTCTCCCGGTATATAGCCGGTTACTTCATAACCATTTGTCAAACGTATACGAGCCACCTTACGCAAAGCGGAGTTTGGCTTCTTTGGAGTTGTCGTACTTACCCTAGTACACACACCACGTTTTTGAGGATTTCCTTGTAGGGCGGGGACAGTATTTCGTACTTCCTTATCCTGCCGTGGCTTCCTGATCAACTGATTAATCGTCGGCATTAAAACCGTTTCCTTTCAAATTTTTAAACCTCCATGGACTACCCCATGGTACTTTCTCATTCTTCAGCAGCCAAAGTATGCCGAAGTTCTAGCCAACTTTGCTTCACGAAAGCAAAGACTTGCTGTTACCTAAAGACTATGGCAATCACTCGCCTGCTTCCAGCTCCAAACTTACGCTCTATTTTGCGTAGATGGTCAATTAACTATCACTGGTTTAGATAGTGGAAAGACTTAGCTCTAAACCATCTAAAATACAAGTTTTCTTTTAGCCAATTTTCCGAGTCGCGTCTAGACTTTTTATCTACCACCAACTCTCTAATGACGCCGAATACTAATCTTACAAAAATGAGGAGTCAAGTGTTGTCTTCATTACCAGCAAAAGTTTTCAAATTTTGTTAGAAGATGATATCTTTTCGGATGTCTTAGCTTTACCCTACCATTCAATTCAGCCCTACTGAGTCCGTAATTTTTCGTGGCTTTCAAAATATGCAAAATTCAGATTTTGTACAAATTACAGCCCTTGAACTTTGCTCTCCAATGTAGCAAGCGCTCCATTTTCGTCTTCGTAGCCGTTTACTACTGCCCTTTTTAGCCAGTAAATGGCCAGGTCAGGTGCAGGCTTGTCATCGTGATATAGCCTACCAAGACAATATCCAAGCTCAAATTCAGCACGGTAGTGCCCATGTAGAGCGGCACTCAGAAACCAACCCAGAGTCGTTACTTTGGTTTCGCTCTCCATCATTATCCCTCGTACGAGTATAGCGTGGGGCAAGCTCATATTGAGCTTCGGCATCATCTGCTTCAGCTGCTCGATCGATTAATTTATCTTTAATTTGCTGATGAAGTACATAGAGCTTACCTCCAGATTTTCTTGAAGAGCTGTTTAAGGCTATCATTCCTAAGAGGAATGAGTGAGAGTTTACATTATTTGCAATATTATTTGAGCTTTCTTCTAAGATTTTCCGAATTGATACCTCTAAATACGTAGATGCATTATCAACGGAGCAAAATAATTTTCGTCGAACATAGTAGAGATCAGAAATAGCCTCGATCTGAGAAAGTGGCAAGCTTTTGTCTCTCGCTCGTGCCTCTTCATGATCATTTAAAAGAGAATAAAAAGCGATGTCCATTTTCTCTTTTGCTAGAGAAAGAAAGATAGAGAAAGAGAGCCGCAGTACTTATCTTATGTTGCATATCATTCAGTGTATATTTCCACATAAGTCCTAATCGATAAGCAATAAGGCGGCTTGCTAAAAGAAGGGATATCCTCAAGCGTCCAAACACAATTTTGTTGCAGCTAGCTTGTTTCCCTGAGACTGAAGCATTACTAAGTCTATGTCAACTTTATGTACTTTTGTATATTTTGTAATTTGAATTAGATTCTCAACTTTTCCTGAGTCCTAATATAGAGCCCCAATGCTTTAAGTCCGCATTGGGGCTCTAAATTTTAGGATGAAGCTCCCTATGGATAATGAGAGTCAGGGTTACCTGTTCTTATATCCTATTGTTGGGTCAATTGCTCATCTTGTTGCTGGTGAGAAATAGCTTGTTCCTCTTGCAGTTTATGGGCCAGAGTTGCTGCTTTTACTTCATTGGCATCAATAATTTCTTGATCCCTTCCTGCAGCAATGTGTTTTATGCGATTGACCATACTTCCCGTTCCTACAGGAATCAAACGCCCAACAATAATGTTTTCTTTAAGCCCCTTCAGTTCATCGACCTTACCTGAAACTGCAGCCTCTGTGAGGACGCGTGTTGTTTCTTGGAAAGATGCAGCGGAGAAGAAGGAACGCGTCTGCAAGGATGCTTTCGTAATTCCCTGAAGAACAGCATGAGCGTGAGCTGGACGACGTCCCTCTGCAATTGTTTGGGCGTTCTCTTTCTCAAAGTCCTGCTTATCTACCTGCTCCCCTAGGAGGAATGTCGTTTCACCTGGCTCAATAATTTCGACTTTTTGCATCATTTGTCTAACGATTACTTCAATATGTTTATCGTTAATCGGAACACCCTGGAGACGATAGACTTCCTGAATTTCATTAATCAGGTATGTCGCTAAAGCTTCAATGCCGAGAACGCGCAAGATATCATGGGGAACCATGTTTCCGTCCATAATGATATCACCACGCTTAACCTGTTCTCCTTCTTGAACAGAGATGTGTTTACCTTTAGGTATCAAATACTCAATAGGTTCGACTGTTTCATCATCAGGAACGATAATAACACGACGTTTAGTCTTATGATCCTTTCCAAACTCAATTCGCCCATCAAATTCACTTATAATAGCTGCATCTTTTGGACGACGAGCTTCAAAAAGCTCAGCAACACGTGGCAAGCCTCCCGTGATGTCACGGGTTTTGGTTGATTCTCTCGGGACACGCGCGAGAACATCTCCAGCATGGATTTTGGTGTTATTTTCAACCACCAAAATCGCATCCACAGACAAGAAATACCTAGCTTCTGCACCGTTTGCAAACAGGAGAGGATTCCCATCTTTATCTCGCAATACAAGACGCGGCTTTAGGTCTGCCGCTCTCGTGTATTGTTTCCAGTCAGCAACCACGCGTTTTGTTAGTCCGGTTGCCTCATCGAGACTTTCACGAATCGAGAGCCCTTCTACGAGATCCACATAGTGGACAATTCCGCTCACTTCCGAAACAATTGGAAGAGTGTAAGGATCCCAATCGGCTAGTTTATCCCCAAGCTTCACTTTATCACCATCGTCAACGATAAGGCGAGAACCATAAGGAAGCTTATATCGGGCGCGCTCAAAATTAACAGCATCCATAATAGCAACTTCAGAATAACGACTCATAACAATGTGTTCGCCTTTACTATTCTTTACGACGCTGCGATTTTTAATGATGATCGACCCTTCAACTGACGCTTCAATACTGGATTTTTCAACAGCAAGCTGCGCTGCTCCACCAATATGGAAAGTACGCATGGTAAGCTGTGTTCCCGGCTCCCCAATGGATTGGGCCGCAATTACACCAACAGCTTCACCCATATTGACAGGAGTACCTCGTGCCAAATCACGACCATAGCACTTTGCACAAATTCCATCCTTTGTCTCACAGGTGAGAACCGACCGGATAAGAACCTGATCAACGCTTGTCATTTCGATGGCTTCTACATGAGCCTCTTCGATGAGCGTTCCTGCTGGCACAATGACCTTATTGGCGACAGGATCTATAATATCAACGGCGGCTGTACGCCCCAAAATCCGGTCCCCAAGCGGGGTGATCACTTCACCCCCCTCTGCAACTGCACGAAGAGTCAGCCCTTTTTCCGTACCACAATCATTTTCAACAATGATACAGTCTTGAGCAACATCCACAAGTCGACGCGTTAAGTATCCAGAGTTTGCTGTTCTTAAAGCTGTATCCGTTAAACCTTTGCGAGCCCCGTGAGTAGAGTTAAAGTACTCAATAACTTTAAGTCCTTCTTTAAGGTTAGAAATAATAGGAGTTTCAATAATCTCACCCGATGTTTTAGCGATAAGTCCACGCATCGCCGCAAGTTGGCGCATCTGTGCAGCAGAACCACGGGCTCGAGAATGGGCCATCATATAAACTGAGTTTATGGGCTCTCCTGGTTTAATTTCAGAGATATCTTTCATCATGGCATCTGCGACCTGCTCGGTACATTTCGTCCAAGCATCTGTCACCTTGTTATAACGCTCACCGTTTGTGATAAGACCATCCATGTACTGTTGCTGGAATTCTCCAATTTTCTCACGTGTATCTGATACGAGTTTTTTCTTCTCCTCTGGCACAATAAGATCATCTTTACCAAAAGAAATTCCTGAAACAGTTGCATAGCGGAAACCGAGACCCATAAGGCGATCAGAGAATATAACCGTATCCTTTTGACCGCAGTTACGATAGATCAAGTCCACAAGTTTTGAAATCTCTGTTGACGTCAATAACTGATTAATCGTTTCAAACTTTACACCCGGATTTTTTGGCATAATCTCCCATAAGAGCATCCGTCCAGGAGTCGTTTGAACACGATGGATGACCTTCTGACCGTTATCATCAACTGCTTCATATCTTGCTGTGATTGTAGCATGGAGAGAAACTGTTTTCTGAAAAAGAGCATGTTCGATTTCTTCGAGAGACCCAAATACCGAACCTTCTCCCAGTTCACCTTGGCGTTCCAAAGTTAAGTAATAGAGACCAAGTACAATATCCTTTGAAGGCGTAATAATAGGTTTGCCGTTCGCTGGATGAAGGATGTTATTAGTAGACATCATCAAAACACGGGCTTCTAGCTGAGCTTCTAAGGACAAAGGCACATGAACTGCCATCTGGTCTCCGTCAAAGTCTGCGTTATAGGCTGTACAGACAAGCGGATGGAGTTGAATGGCCTTTCCTTCTACAAGAACTGGCTCAAAAGCCTGAATTCCAAGACGGTGTAATGTCGGGGCGCGATTGAGAAGGACGGGATGCTCACGAATCACTTCTTCTAAAATATCCCAAACTTCAGGACGCTCTTTTTCAACCATACGCTTTGCGGCTTTGATCGTATTAGCAAGTCCATAGCGCTCAAGACGCGCATAAATAAAAGGCTTGAAGAGTTCAAGAGCCATTTTCTTAGGCAATCCACATTGATGAAGCTTGAGTTCAGGGCCAACAACAATGACAGAACGACCTGAATAATCAACACGCTTTCCGAGTAGGTTCTGACGGAATCGACCTTGTTTTCCCTTTAACATATCCGATAAAGATTTCAAAGGACGGCGGTTTGTCCCCGTAATCACCCGGCCGCGTCGGCCGTTATCAAAAAGGGCATCTACAGATTCTTGCAGCATACGCTTTTCATTTCGGACGATAATGTCAGGCGCACGCAACTCCATAAGGCGCTTTAATCGGTTATTTCGGTTGATAACACGACGGTAAAGATCATTGAGATCAGAAGTCGCAAACCGTCCCCCATCCAAGGGAACTAGTGGACGAATTTCCGGAGGAATGACAGGAATCACTTCCATAACCATCCATTCCGGACGACTCCCTGATTCAAGAAAAGCTTCCACAAGTTTTAAGCGCTTTACATATTTTTTTCGTTTTAGCTCCGATTTAGTCTCAAATAGATCTTCCCGAAGCTGCACTTGTTCCTTTTCTAGATCAATTGCCTTAAGCATTTCGCGCAAAGCTTCTGCACCAATACTCGCTTCAAAAGCATCGACTCCATACTCGTCCTGAGCTTTATAGAATTCTTCTTCACTCAGGAGCTGCCTTTTCTTTAATGGTGTCAACCCAGGTTCAAGAACAATGTAATTTTCAAAGTAGAGAACTTTCTCCACATCTTTGAGCATAAGATCCAAAAGTAGCCCGATTCGACTTGGAAGGGATTTTGTAAACCAGATATGAGCTACAGGTGATGCGAGCTCGATATGCCCCATCCGCTCACGCCTAACTTTTGTAAGAGTAACTTCAACACCGCACTTTTCGCAGATAATTCCACGATATTTCATACGCTTGTATTTTCCGCATAGACATTCGTAATCCTTGATCGGGCCAAAGATTCGAGCACAGAATAAGCCATCACGTTCGGGCTTAAACGTTCGATAATTTATGGTCTCAGGCTTTTTTATTTCTCCAAAGGACCAGGCGCGAATTTGCTCAGGACTTGCAATTGCAATTCGAATATTATCAAAATGCTGGGGTCCCGCAACCTGTCCAAAGACATTCATTACATCACGCATACCGTTCTCCTAAGTTATGTTGTTTCTGGATTGCTTCATCTCTTTATGAGCTGCAATGACGAAGAGGAAGGAGTCGCCACTGCTACCCCTGCAAATGCAGGGGGAAGCAATCCGGAAAATAGATTCTTATTCAGTTGTTCCTAATTCTACATTCAACCCCAAAGAGCGTAACTCTTTCATCAAGACGTTGAAGGATTCAGGAATACCAGATTCAAAATTATCGTCCCCACGAACGATGGATTCATACACCTTGGTTCGACCCGAGACGTCGTCAGACTTAACTGTCAGCATCTCTTGGAGAGTGTAAGAAGCTCCATACGCCTCAAGAGCCCAGACTTCCATTTCTCCAAATCGCTGACCACCGAACTGAGCCTTACCACCCAGTGGCTGTTGAGTCACAAGACTATAAGGTCCAACAGAACGCGCATGAATCTTATCGTCTACAAGGTGATGCAGCTTAAGCATGTACATGTACCCAACTGTCACTTTTCGATCAAAGTACTCACCACTTCGTCCATCAATCAACGCAACTTGTCCACTCGTATCAAGATTTGCTTTCTTAAGTTCATGATTAATATCGACTTCATGTGCACCATCGAACACAGGCGTTGCCATAGGAACCGCAGACGTTAGGTTTGTTGCAAGCTCTACCACTTCATAATCTGACATGCCTTTGATATCTTTGACAATTTGATCATCTTCATAGACATAATCCAAGGCAGATCTTAGCGCGCTAACGTCTTGATGCTCTTCGATTGCCATCTTTGCAAGAGAGTCGTTAATTTGACGCCCCAAGCCAGCAGCTGCCCATCCGAGATGGGTTTCAAGAATTTGTCCCACGTTCATACGAGAAGGTAGTCCGAGAGGATTCAAAACGATATCCACTGGCGTTCCATCTTCGAGGTGTGGCATATCCTCTATTGGTACAATGCGGGAAACAACTCCTTTGTTTCCATGGCGGCCTGCCATCTTGTCTCCAGGTTGAAGCTTACGCTTTACTGCGACGAATACTTTTACCTTCTTCAAAACACCGGTTGGCAATTCGTCTCCACGGCGAAGCTTTTCAACTTTATCTTCAAATCGAACTTGAAGAGCTGTAACTCGAGCATCATGATGCTGCTTGGCAGACTCAATCGCCGACATGACAGCATCATCTTCAATCGTTATTTGACGCCACTGTCCCTTAGACATCGAATCAAGCAGTGCTTTGGTTATCTTTGCCCCTTTCTTCAGAGCTGTTCCTGAGGGAGCACTAACAACTTTTTGATCAGTCAGAAGATCTTCGAGGGCAGCATAGATGTTACGATCCAAAATAGACCGTTCCGCGTCCCTATCTTTGGCAAAACGTTCAATCTCAGCCCGCTCAATAGCCAAAGCGCGCTCGTCTTTTTCAACGCCTCGCCGAGAGAAAACACGTACTTCAACCACAGTCCCTTGAACACCAGGTGGTAACCTTAACGAGGTATCACGAACATCTGAGGCTTTCTCACCAAATATTGCTCTTAAGAGCTTTTCTTCAGGGGTAGAAGGCGATTCACCCTTTGGTGTTACTTTACCAACAAGAATATCTCCGGGCTTTACATCGGCCCCGATGTAAACGATACCGGCTTCGTCCAAATGCCTTAAGGCTTCATCACCAACATTAGGAATATCACGAGTGATTTCCTCATTCCCTAGCTTTGTATCACGAGCATCAAGTTCAAACTCTTCAATATGAATAGAGGTAAAGATGTCATCTTTAACGATACGCTCAGAAATAATGATGGAATCTTCAAAGTTATACCCATTCCAAGAGACGAAAGCTACCAGGACGTTGGATCCAAGGGCAAGTTCTCCCATGTCCATACAAGGACCATCGGCAATGATATCCCCTTGGTCAACCTTATCCCCAACTGTTACGAGGGGCTTTTGGTTAATACAGGTCTTATCATTAGATCGTTGAAATTTGAAAAGATTATAGATATCCACGTTACTTGTGGTCATCGCACTTTCATCAGTCACACGAATCACGATACGTGACGCGTCTACTTGATCCACAACGCCCGTTCTTTTGGCGACCACTGCAACTCCTGAATCTCGAGAAACAGGTCCTTCCATTCCAGTCCCAACAAATGGCGCTTCAGTTCGAAGCAAAGGAACGGCTTGCCGCTGCATGTTTGATCCCATTAAAGCACGGTTTGCATCATCGTTTTCAATAAAGGGAATCAATGAAGCCGCAACTGAAACGATCTGTTTAGGGGAAACATCCATCATGTCAATTTCTGCGGCGGGAGCAATGATAAACTCCCCATTTCGTCTACAACTTACAAAGTCAGTAGCAAATTTTCTTTCTTTATCCAACTCAGCATTGGCTTGCGCGATCGTATGCTTACTTTCATCCATAGCTGTAAGATAGATTGTCTCCTTCGAAACCTTTCCATCGATTACTTTTCGATAAGGAGTTTCAATGAAACCATACTTATTGACGCGTGCATAGGTCGCAAGTGAGTTAATCAATCCAATATTCGGGCCTTCTGGCGTTTCAATTGGACAAATGCGCCCATAATGCGTTGGATGTACGTCGCGGACTTCGAAGGTTGCGCGATCACGCGTTAATCCACCCGGGCCTAATGCAGACAACCGTCGTTTATGGTTGATTTCTGACAGCGGGTTTGTTTGATCCATAAACTGAGAGAGCTGTGATGTACCAAAAAATTCACGCACAACAGCAGCTGCTGGCTTTGCATTGATCAAGTCATGAGGCATGACTGTGTCAATTTCTACAGAACTCATTCTCTCGCGTATCGCTCGCTCCATCCGAGAAAGACCAATTCTATACTGGTTTTCCAAGAGTTCACCAACAGACCTTACGCGCCTGTTTCCAAGGTTATCAATATCATCAATATCGCCTCGTCCATCTTTCAAGTCTAAGAGAACTTTGATAATGGCTATGATATCTTCTTTACGTAATACACGTAATGTGTCAGGGGCATCTAGCTCCAGGCGTGAATTCATTTTTACACGACCAACTGATGACAAATCATACCGTTCCGCGTCAAAGAAAAATCCGCGAAAGAGCGCTTCGGCTCCTTCAATCGTTGGAGGCTCACCTGGACGAAGGATCCTGTATATATCCACAAGAGCATCTTCTCTCGTCAAACTCTTATCCGACATTAATGTATTGCGCAGATAGGCCCCAATATTGACATGATCAATATCCAAAGTGGGAATTTTCTCAATACCAACATTATTAATGGTTTCAAGCAAAGCTGGCGTAATCTCATCCCCAGCTTCGGCATAAACTTCACCTGTGTTTTCATTGATTATATCAATGGCAATATAGCGTCCGATAAGATCGTCTTGATAAACCAGAACTTCGTTCAAACCTTCTGTTTGCAGTTTCCTAGCAAAACGAAGGTTCATCTTAGCACCTTCTGCCGCAACGACTTTACCTGTGTTACCATCGATTAGATCATGGCTAAGCTTTCCGATTTTAACCATTTCAGGACGGAAAACTGTCTTCCAATGCTCACCTGACCTTGTGTACTCAACCGTCCCATAGAAAGTATCGAGGATCTCTTCACGAGACATGCCTTGAGCATCTAATGGATCAAGTTTTTTTCCTTCTGCTTCTGCTAGCTTTCTTTTTTCTTCTGTTTCTGCACTATCGAGAGCCATTAGAAACGTTGTGATGGGAAGTTTTCGTTTACGATCAATACGGGCGTATACGTTGTCTTTTGCATCAAACTCAAAATCTAGCCAGGACCCTCGGTAAGGTATTACGCGAGCTGAAAAAAGGTATTTCCCCGATGAGTGGGATTTACCACTATCATGGTCAAAGAAAACGCCGGGGGAACGATGCATCTGTGAGACGACAACACGTTCAATTCCATTGACGATAAAAGTCCCATTTTCCGTCATGAGCGGTATATCGCCCATGTAAACTTCTTGCTCTTTAATGTCCCTTACGGATTTAGAGCCGGTTTCTTCATCAATATCCCAAACGACTAACCGAAAGGTCACGCGCAAGGGAGCCGCAAATGTCATGTTTCTCTGCTTACATTCATCCACGTCATACTTTGGTGGATCGAAATCGTAGCGAAAAAACTCTAATTGCGATTTACCCGAAAAATCACTTATCGGAAAAATGGACTGAAAAACTTCCTGCAACCCAACTGATACTCTTTTATCCGCAGGTACATCCATTTGTAAAAAATTTTCATAGGATGTTTTCTGGAGTTCAATTAGATTCGGCAAAGGAGCTATTTCAGGAATCCTTGCAAAGCTTTTTCGAATTCTCTTGCGTTCCGTATAGGTTCTTGCCATTGATGCCTCATATTCCAATAATCAGTGTTCAGTACTCAGAGTCAGTACCTAGCGCAACAGTGTAGCAGCATTCTGAAAGCCCCCAAGGAAAGGTAGAATCCTCCCCCTTACGAACTTTCCGAATACTGCTACACTAAACACTAGATTCTGTTAGTTGGCTACTTAAGTTCTACTTTAGCGCCAACAGCTTCTAACTTTGCTTTAATTTCTTCAGCTTCAGCTTTTGGAGCTGCTTCTTTCAAGGGCTTTGGCGCTCCTTCAACGAGATCTTTAGCTTCTTTCAAACCAAGACCTGTAATAGTACGCACTTCTTTGATGACTTCGATTTTCTTGTCACCAGCCGCAGCCAAAATAACTTGGAACTCAGTTTTTTCTTCAGCAGGCGCTGCTTCAGCAGACATTCCTGCAGCCGCTGCAACAGCGACCGGAGCAGCAGCGCTTACGCCCCACTTTTCCTCAAGTTGTTTGGAAAGCTCAGCCGCTTCCAATACTGTTAGTTCAGAAAGTTGTTCTACAATTTTTTCGAGATTTGCAGCCATCGTTAGTTACTCCTTTGTTATATATAGGGACGTTTATGCCTTTTTGCTATAGGCAGAAAACACCCGAGCCAATTGACCTGCGGGGGCCTGTAAAATACCAGCAATACGTGTTGCTGGGGTTGAAATGATACCGACAATCCTTGCCCGTAACTCATCCAATGATGGAAGTTTTGAAAGGGTTTCGACGTCTTTTTCACTTAAAACCTTGCCATCAAGGATGCCACCAATAACTTTGAACCTATCGTTACTATTGGCAAACTTTATGGATATTTTTGCAGCCGCAACAGGGTCCTTTGAATAAGCCAGCGCAGTTGGCCCAGAAAGTAAATCATTAATACCTTCGTTCTGTGTGCCAGCAACAGCTAGACGTGCCAATGTATTTTTGGCAACTTTAAACTGTGCTCCCGCTTCGCGCATTTGACGTCTTAAGCCAGAAACTTCATCAACTGTCAGCCCCGTTTGGTGGGCTACAATGATTAATTTTGACTCAAGAAATCCCTGGCGCAAAGAAGAAACCAGCTGTTCTTTTTCGCTACGATCCAAGATCACGTCTCCATCGTTTAACCTTTGGCAATCCAAAGGTTAGGTTACACTAAATCCCAGCATTTCACTGGGTTGACCCGCCCGCGAAAATCGTTTTCAGAGGCTGCTGCACTCTCATTCCGACTCTCCCGTCTATGCAGGGGCTTACGCTTTAAACTTTCACCTAGGCCCCGGATTGAGTCCGGTACATCCAAAGGTCAAATGTCCCCACAGTCTTGGACAGGTTATAGCAGTGTAGCAGCTATACAGTGAGCCAGTGTTTCGAAATTAGAATTGGAGCTTCAACGCTTCAGCCCTATACATTCCGTTACACCGCCGTACTGCATTGCTGCAATACCGCTACGCTGATGTCAAATCAGCAATTTCCATCTTTACAGATGGTCCCATGGTGGACGAAAGGGAAACTTTCTTAATATAAGCCCCTTTGATCCCCGTTGGTTTAGCTTTCATAATCGCATCTGCGAAAGAACGCAAGTTTTTCTCGATATCTTCTACCGAAAAACTTGCTTTTCCTATTCCCGCATGAACAATACCCGCTTTTTCTGCACGATATTCAACTTGCCCGCCTTTAGCTGCTTTTACAGCTTCTGCTACGTCCATCGTCACCGTACCCAATTTTGGGTTAGGCATAAGGCCACGTGGGCCTAAGATACGCGCAAGTTTTCCTAAGAGCCCCATCATGTCTGGAGTTGCGATACAACGGTCAAAGTTAATTTCACCAGCTTGTATTTTCTCAGCCAAATCTTCATCTCCGACAAGATCTGCCCCAGCTTTGAGAGCCTCTTCAGCTTTAGCACCTTTCGCAAAAACTGCAACACGTAGCGTTTTCCCCGTTCCCGCAGGAAGCTGGGTAACACCACGAATGTTTTGGTCAGATTTCCGAGGGTCTACATTTAAATTAAATGAAACTTCAATCGTTTCATCAAATTTAGCTGTTGCTCGCTCTTTTACAATTTTAACCGCTTCTTTTACCCCATATACGGATAAAGAATCAAGGCCTTCATAAGCTTTACGAATACGTTTTCCTGCCATGACCTTACTCCACTACCTCAATGCCCATCGATCGGGCGGATCCCTTAATCATCAAAGATGCTGCTTCAATATCATTAGCATTCAAATCTTGCATCTTTGCTTTTGCAATTTCTTGCACTTGCGCAATCGTGACCTTACCCACTGTTCCGGTTCCTGGTGTCTGGGACCCTTTCTGAAGGCCAGCAGCTTTTTTCAAGAAATAACTTACGGGTGGCGTTTTTGTCACAAAACTAAATGTACGGTCTTGATACGCCGTAATTACCACCGGAATCGGCATACCCGGTTCCATGTTTTGCGTCTGGGCATTAAATGCCTTACAGAATTCCATAATGTTCAACCCTCTTTGCCCCAACGCAGGACCAACAGGTGGAGAGGGATTTGCTTTCCCTGCAGGGATCTGCAGCTTAATATATCCTTCAATTCTTTTTGCCATTTGACTCCTCTTTCCATTGAGTTTGCGGTACGGCGCTGACTCGCCTCCCGCTTTATCAGTGTCGTATTTTACAGTTTAGCAGATAAATTTAGAAGGATATAAACCCTACTTCACTTTCTACACTACTGCTAAATTGTTACACTGCAATACCGTTACATTGCGCCTACATTTTTTCCACTTGGACAAAATCCAGATCTATAGGTGTAGAACGGCCAAAAATAGAGACCGAAACCTTAACCCGTTGTTTGTCTTCGTCGACTTCTTCTACAATTCCATTAAAGGAACTAAAGGGCCCATCACTGACACGAACCTGTTCACCGACTTCAAAGGTTATGGATGATTTTGGCTTTTGCACGCCCTCTTGAACCTGCTCTAAAATCCGATCCACTTCCGCTTGAGTCACAGCCGTTGGCTTCCCCCGTGCTCCAATAAACCCCGAAACTTTTGGTGAGTGACGCACCAAATGCCATATTTCATCTGTCAAGTGCATTTTAATCAGAACATAACCAGGGAAAAATTGTCGCTCAGAAGTAACTTTTACCCCCTTCTTCACTTCAATAACTTCTTCCATTGGAACCAGAACCATTTCAATTTGATCCGAAAGCCCAAGTTTTTTTGCCTGTTCACGAATGTGCTCAGCAACTTTTTTTTCAAAGCCAGAATAAACGTTAACAACGTACCAGTGGAAACTTTGCGTCATCGTCTTCTTAAGCTCCCAATCCTAAAATCAATGAAATACTCCATGCAAGTATCCGATCAATAACTAAAAAAAATGTCGCACAAATAAACACCATCAAAAACACCAATATGGTGGTAACAATGGTTTCTTTGCGAGTCGGCCATGTGACCTTCGATACTTCTTGGCGCACTTGGCGCACAAATTCAAGGGGCGATGTTCTTGCCATAATCCATTTCCGCGTTAGATCCATTTTCTCATAACAGAGTCTGCTAAAATTTACAACACCTTTGGTTTGACTTCCCTCTCGATTCACTCAAACCCAAGCTGTGGCTGTGCACTAGAGTTGTGCGTTCGTTTAACGATTCCGATTCTGCCCGGAAGAATCCCGACTATGTCGTGACATCACATCTACAGCTTTCGCATCATCTTTCTTGGCTTGCCGGCCGTAGCTGCGAAGCAATTATATTTAGCCTGCCCTCACCAAGGTTTCGGCGGACCAGCCTTCGCTGCTGCTCTCTTCATCTTGGCTTGCCGGCCGTAGCTGCGAAGCAGTGAAGGCTGGCAGGAGTGGAGGGACTCGAACCCCCAACCCCCGGTTTTGGAGACCGGTGCTCTAGCCAGTTGAGCTACACTCCTAATTTCAATTTTTCTGGCTTGCTTCCC
>DATKTE010000086.1:0-2173 GCA_035531295.1 Alphaproteobacteria bacterium | reverse complement strand
AAGACTCTCGGTACGCCAAAATTATGAAGGTGATGGAAGAATCTGAGCAAAAGCGTCCTAAGCTTCGTCGTTTAAGCAATCAGTTTGGTGCCATTTTTGCCCCTTTTGCTTTAATCAGTGCCTCACTTGCTTGGTATCTTTCTGGAGAAGCCGTTCGGTTTTTGGCGGTACTTGTTATTGCAACCCCCTGTCCTCTTCTTATCGCAATCCCCATTACGATTATTAGTGCTATTTCTCTTTCAGCAAAGCGCGGAATCATCATCAGAGATCCAGTGGTTTTAGAACGTCTTCCCACATGTAAAACGGCGATTTTCGACAAGACGGGCACGCTCACTTATGGGAGGGCGGAGTTAGAAGAGATCATACCTCTTTCTGGGTTTAAGAAAGAGGATCTCCTGCAAAAAGCTGCAAGCTTAGAACGTTTTTCCAAACACCCATTGGCAGAGGCTGTGTTGAAAGCTGCTGAAAAGGCGGGCCTTGCTCTCATCGATGTAAAACGCGTTTCGGAAAACTCCGGTCAAGGACTCATTGGCACCCTCAATGGCGAAGAACTTCAAATGACCAGTCGAAAAACATTAACTCTTCGCTATCCTGATCAAGCTGACAAGCTCCCCCCTACAAAGCCAGGAATGGAAAGTATTGTCCTTATTAATGACAAACTTGCTGGCGTCTTTTGTTTTCGAGATACATTACGTCTAGAAGGATACTCTTTCATTAGCCACCTTGCTCCTATTCATAACTTTCAAAAGATTATGATTGTTTCTGGGGATCGACTTTCAGAGGTGGAATATCTCGCAAAACAACTGGGAATTAAGGAAGTTTATGCCAGTCAAACGCCTGAACAAAAAGTCGAAATTGTCCGCCGAGAAACGTCCAATGCTCCCACGCTATTCATGGGCGATGGAATTAACGATGCTCCCGCCCTTGCTGCTGCAACCGTAGGACTGGCCTTTGGGCATCAAAACATTGTGACAACAGAAGCTGCAGGTGCCGTTATTCTAGAAAGTTCTCTTGCCAAAGTTGATGAGCTCATACATATCAGCGCACTCATGCGACGCACCGCTTTAGTCAGTGCAGGAGGTGGCATGCTCTTGAGTGTTATTGGTATGTATTTTGCAGGAATTGGAATGATTCAACCCGTTACAGGAGCTCTTCTCCAAGAAGTGATTGATGTCCTTGCCATTCTTTACGCCCTTCAATTAACATGGCAATCTAAGATGCATGTAGATATTAAAGAGTAATGATTTACCAACGTATCATGATTTTTGGCCTTCCTGGCTCAGGGAAATCAACTCTTGCTGTGCATTTAGCTCATTTGTTGAAACTTCCACTCCATCATCTGGATAAGCATTTCTTTATTGGGAATTGGGTTGAAAGGGATAGAGAAGAATTTTTAAATTTTCAACAAAACCTCGTGAACCAAGGGCGGTGGATCATTGATGGAAATGCCATTAGGTCCCTTGAAATGCGCTATTCTCGGGCGGATCTTGTCCTTTATTTTTGTGCCTCTCGTCCCATTTGTTTTGGAAGGTTAATTAAGCGACGATTTTTCAAAGATAAATCTATAAAAGACAGAGCAGAAGGTTGTAGAGAGCGCCTTCCCACCCATCTGATCAAGTATATGTGGACTTTTGATCGAAGATTTCAACCCTTACTGATGCGATTACAGGAAACCTATCCGAATGTCCCCTTCTATAAGATTCGCACATCGCAAGATTTGGAAGAGGTTATGAAATTGTTTTAATTATTGAAGTTTTTTCAGTGTATTCTACCCCTATCTTAACGTTTTCTTTAGAATCTATCTTTATTATCAATCTCTAAACGCAAAATGGAGAATTTTTATGAAAAAGATCATCCTCAAGGACTTTATGTTCTCGATCCTATTCCTTTTTATAGCTTGTTTTACAGTGGACACCAGAGCAAGTGATGGCTGCCTAGGTCAATTTAAGGACTGCGCTGAAGCATATGCTGATCTTGAAACATTGTCACGCCCAACACCTAATGCATGTCAAAATTGCTTCCATACTTGTGGTATAGTAGAAACACATTATAATCGTATCAAGAAAGAAGCATCGATAGCATTTTGATGTTCATATCCTCTATGTTTAAAAGTTCTGTACTTCTTTTTTAAGGTAGCCCACTGCTTTTCGATCGGATTGAAATCAGGTGAATA
>DATKTE010000085.1:0-6779 GCA_035531295.1 Alphaproteobacteria bacterium | reverse complement strand
TCAATGACGATGGCATCTAATTTTTTATAAATATTTTTCTTATCGTCTTCTTTATTCTTTTTTATGGATTGAAGGGTAACGCCTGGTTTAAATTTAAAAAAAGAATGGATTGTTTGCCCTTGTACATTAATTGCAGCAACCCCTGTTGGGGCAAGAACAGCAATTTTCTTTTTCGTATTCTTTCTAAAATAGTTGAGTAAAGTTGATTTACCCGTACCCGCTTTACCTGTGATAAAGATATTTTGATTGGTATTTTCCATAAGATCAAGAGCACTGTTAAACCCAGGATTAAAGTCAATGTTCATCCTTTTATGCTCCTTTTCTTGTGACTCTTCATCAAATGCATTCTTTGTTATAAGTGTCAAGGTATTGATGGTGTGAACGCAGGGCCTCCTTTTTAACCCTTTCTCAAGGACAGAGTTGATTTTTAAGGAGAGAGGTATATTGACTCAAGAGCTTTTATAGCCTGAGGAAGACCTTGTTTCGCAGCCATGGTGTACCATTGAGAAGCCTTTGCCATATCTAGAGGAACCCCAGTTCCCTTTTGGTAGCAATACCCAAGATTAAATTGAGCCTTTGGCACTCCTTGAGCAGCAGGTAATTGGAATAATGCGGTGGCCTTATTCCACTCAGGTTTACCCTCCTTATTCCCAAATCCAAGGGAATAATAAACAGCAAGATTGCATTGAGCAAGAAGAACGCCTTGTGCTGCAGCAAGAGCGTACCATTTCATGGCCAGTATCGGATCGTTTTGCTCCTTTTTATAATAGTCTCCAAGCTCTGATTGTGAAGTTTTGTGGCCTTGTTCTGCAGCCTGCGTCAGATATTTAATCCACATACCCGTATTCTTATCTACCCATTTTCCATGTTTATAACAGAAGGCAAGAATGCTTTGAGAAGAGCGATGCCCCCCATCCGCTGCTATTTGAAACAACGGAATGGCTTTATCCCATTCGGGTTCTTTCTTTTCATTTCCATGCCCATTCCTGTAACACATTGCCAAATTGTAATTAGCAAAGATGTTTCCTTGATCCGCTGCCAAAGAATATAATTCCATAGCCTTGATTGGGTCTTTTTTGACGTTCTCATAAAGGGTACCAAGATTGTTTTGAGCAGCTGGAATACCCTTATTTGCAGCTAAAGAATACCATTCTATAGCCTTGATCGGATCTTTTATGATTTCTTTGTAATATAAGCCAAGTTTACATTGTGCCCAAGCCAGACCTTGCTTTGCTGCTAACGTGTACCAATGCACTGCCGTAGCTTGATCTTTGACCTGCTTTTCAAAGTATCTTCCAAGTTGGTATTGAGCTACAGCTTGCCCTTCTTCAGCGAGTTGAGCCACTGTTTTTGCGGGTTTCTTCATCCTTTTTAATTTTTTTGACTTGTTTATTTCATTGGACTTCTTATTTTCAGTTTCCTCTGGGCGTTTCCGTTTTTTATTCTGGGCACCCTGATGTTTTTGGTCACCAACTTCATGCATTGACCACGCAGGATAACTCAAGGAGACAATTACAATCATGAAATTCGTTATAAATATTCTGTTAATCATTTAAATCTTCATTATTAATATAAGTATATTAGATCTTATTTATCAATCTGTTTATTCCAGTGGTAAGAATAAAATAAACAATTTCAAAACTTAACACGGCCTGCGTTAACTTTTTTTTATGCATCTTAACGTATGTTTATAAATAGTCCTTAGTATATCTTAATAGAATTAAGAGGAGGCTTGCTTGAATAAGGAAAAAAAGGAAAAACGAAAGCCCTTTGAAATAGGTGGGGTGACGGTCGAACCAGGCACCACGAAAACGATTCACATTCCTATTTCCATGCTTCCGAACCAGGCTTCTTTTAATCTAAATCTCCGCATCATCCATGGACGTCGCCCAGGGAAATGCCTCCTCCTCAGCTCAACAATTCATGGCGATGAACTTAATGGAATAGAATCAATTCGTCGAGTCTTATCCTCACCACATATTAAACATTTGAGAGGAACTCTGGTTGCGCTTCCTGTTGTGAATTTAATTGGGCTGCTTAATCAAACTCGCTATCTCCCCGATCGTCGCGATTTGAATCGCAGTTTTCCAGGATCTGAAACAGGTTCAGCAGCTGCCCAGCTTGCGAATACCTTCTTAAAGGAGATTGTTGAAAAATGCACACACGGCATTGATCTGCATACAGGTTCTGATAACCGCATCAACCTTTCTCAAATTCGATGTGATTTTGAAAGTGTTGAAACCTTGCAAATGGCACTCGCTTTTGGTGCTCCTGTCATTTTAAAATCAAAACTTCGTGATGGATCGCTTCGAGAGGCTTCAGAAAAGCTTGGAATTCCTACAATTCTTTTTGAAGGAGGCGAGGCCTTGCGTTTCAATGAGTTTGCCATTCGCTCAGCTGCTCAAGGAATTATGAGGGTTATGGCTAATCTTGGAATGATTTCACAAATAAAATGTGTTTCAGCAAAAGAATCCCCAGTTGTTTCTCCGGCAAGTCGTTGGCTACGTGCGCCTTCAACCGGTATTTTTAGAACGACCTGTAATCTGGGAAAAAAAGTTCTTAAGGGAGATATCCTTGGAAAAATTTCGGATCCCTTAGGGGTAAAAAACATTGATGTTACAGCTTCTTTTGATGGAATTGTTATTGGGCGATCACAACTTCCTATCGTCTATCAGGGAGATGCGCTCTTTAATATTGCTTGGGTTCCTGATCCAGCAAAAGCCGAAGCCACTATCGAGGAATTTGCAGAAGAAGATGCTTTCGATGTTGCTTTAGGTGATCCAATCACTTATTAAACTTTCCTAACCAACAATTGGCCATTTCATAAAATAAGTTCTTTTTTCATTGATTTTTAGTTAAACTAGAAATGTGAAAATGGATCAAATAGATTTACTCAAAAAACTGCTTCCTCTTCTTCAAAGAGAAAAAGCAACAAGAGAAAAGGAAGTTTCTCGCTACGACTGGTCAAAGAACGCTAGACAAAAACAGATTCCGCCTCAGGGGGACTGGCGTATATGGTTGATCCTTGCGGGACGAGGCTTTGGAAAAACACGTACGGGGGCAGAAACACTGCGCCAATGGGTCCGCGAAGGCCTGTGTAGCAGAATCGCTCTTGTCGCAGAAACGGACACAGAAATCCGGCAAGTTATGGTGGAAGGTGATTCAGGGTTGTTATCTGTTCACCCCCCTGCTGAGAAGCCGCTGTATGAGCCTGCAAATCGTCAATTGACTTGGCCAAATGGCGCAATTGCTACCTGCTATAGTGCAGAAGCTTATGAGCGTTTACGTGGTTCTCAATTTGATGGGGCATGGGTGGATGAGCTTGCTAAATTTCGCGAAAAGGATAAAGTTTGGGATCAGCTTATGTTTGGTCTAAGACTTGGGAAAAACCCACGAGTCGTTGTGACGACAACACCTCGCCCCAGCCAGTTTTTGAAAAATCTTATGAACGATCCACAGGTTATTGTCACCAGAGGATCTACCTTTGAAAATACTAAAAATCTTGCCCAACCTTTTCTGGACTATATGAGTGATCGTTATAAAAATAGTTGGTTAGGACGTCAAGAACTCTATGCCGATATTATTGAGGAAAAACAAGGAGCTCTTTGGACTCCATCCCTTCTTGAGCAAGCAAGGAATAGTTTTAAAAAACATGATCTCATGCGTCTTGTGATTGCAATCGATCCAGCTGTAAGCAATGGCGCTCATAGTGATGAGACAGGTATCATTGCTGCAGGAATCACTTCTGAAGGAATTGGAGTTGTGTTAGAAGACCTCTCCATCAAGGCACCTGCGCATATCTGGATGCAACGAGCCATCAAGGCTTACCATCGCCTGAAGGCCGACCGCATTGTGGCAGAGGTAAATATGGGGGGAGATTTGGTTGAAGGGCTCTTAAGAAGTTACGATACCTTGATCAGCTATAAAGCCGTACATGCAACGCGAAATAAAACCTTAAGGGCGGAACCCATTGCTTCCCTTTATGAGCTAGGAAAAGTCTGGCATGCTGATTATTTTCCTCAACTTGAAGAGCAGCTTTGCTCATATGTTCCCGGGGAAAGTTCAAAATCTCCCGATCGGCTTGATGCTCTCGTCTGGGCGCTTACTGATCTTATGATTGATACGGCACCCAAATATAAGATTTGGGCGGGGTGAGAGAAAATCACATGATAATAGTCTGAACAGAGCCTAGACCTTCTTTCAAGGTCGTGATAAAAATGCTCTCATCATTTTGACTTTAAAAGGGTCCTCATGGACAATTTTCATAAAACTTCCACACAAACGCTAGAGGAACTCACTGATTTTTTTGAGTCGTCTTGGCCACAAGCTGATGTTGATTTGCTTGATGAAACCTTATCAGTGATCCTTCCAAATGGTCATCAATACCTCATTAACAAACATGGAGTCACCCGCCAAATATGGCTCTCCTCCCCTTTCACTGGTGCCCACCATTTTCAGCTGAAAAATGGCAGATGGAGATGCACACGGACCGATCTTCTCCTTGAAGATCTCCTCCTAGAGGAGCTTAAAACCTATGCTGCGTGAGCCGAGTTACCTAGATCAAGAAGTCAATCAAATCAGGCCTATGGGTAAAAAACCCCAGGTTTTACGAAAGATTTTTCCCTATCTCTTGCATTACCCCAAAAGTCTCATCTTTTCTTTTCTCGCCATTCTTATAGCCTCTCTCACAGTTTTAGCACTTGGTTCTGGTTTGCGCTATTTTGTAGACCATGGCTTCTCTGAAAGTTCTCCCTTTGGACTTAACCGCTCACTTATGGTACTTTTTACGATTGTTCTTGTCATGGCGATGGCAAGTTACGGCCGCCTTTATTGGGTCTCTCAACTCAGCGAACGTGTGATTGCCGATTTAAGAAAAGACATTTTCTCCCATCTTCTTAAGCAAGACGTCAGCTTTTTCGAATCTACAAGCCTAGGTGAAATTCAATCGCGTCTGACAACGGATACAACACTTTTACAAATTGTTCTTGGGACTTCGATCCCGATTGCATTGCGTAATATTCTTATCGTATCAGGTGGACTTGTCCTATTGATTTTGACGAGTCCTTTTCTCACAGGAATTATCACAATCGTTATCCCTCTCGTTCTGATCCCTCTTCTGGTTTATGGGAAAAAGGTTCAGCAATATTCTCGTCTCGCCCAAGACAAGACTGCATGTGTTTCTGCGCGACTTGATGAAACATTCGGAGCGATTCGCACAGTCCTTGCCTTCTGTCGGGAGCCTTATATGAGCCACCTATTTTCGACACAAGTCGAGAATACGTATCAAGCTTCCTTAAAGCGGGTTGATGCACGCGCTCGTCTTACGGCGCTTGTCATGGTTCTTGTCTTCGCTGGCGTAAGTGCTGTGCTGTGGTATGGGGGGCATAGCGTTATCAAAGGCCATATGACATCAGGAGAACTGTCTGCTTTCCTCTTCTACGCTGCAGCTGTTGCAGGAGCGGCTGGTTCCTTGAGCGAAGTTCACGGGGATATTTTAAGATCCGCCGGTGGCACTGAGCGAATTTTTGAATTTCTAGCTTTAAAATCAAACTTAAAAATACCGCCTGATCCCCGTCCCCTCCCCGCTCCTCTTCAAGGGCATGTTCAATTTAAAGGCATATCCTTTTCCTATCCCTCACGCCCCCAAAAGCTTATTCTTAAAGATGTTTCATTTGAAGCTATCAGAGGAGAAACCGTTGCTCTTGTTGGTCCTTCGGGTGTTGGGAAAACAACCCTCTTTAATCTTTTGATGCGCTTTTATGATCCTATTGAAGGCCAAATATTTATTGATGGAGTCCCTTTAGAACACACCTACCCTCATACATCACGAGATGTTGTCGGTCTTGTGCCGCAAGATCCTGTTCTTTTTACAACAACTTTTTTTGAGAATATTCGATTTGGAAATTTAGAAGCATCCGACGATGAGGTAATTGCAGCTGCAAAGGCTGCTTATGCAGACGAATTTATTGAAACTCTTCCGCAAGGTTATCACACCCACCTTGGCGAAAAAGGCGTAACACTTTCGGGGGGACAGCGTCAACGCATTGCCATTGCGAGGGCAATCTTAAAGAATCCGCCCATTTTGTTACTCGATGAAGCCACCAGCGCTTTGGATACGGAAAGTGAAGAAAAGGTTCAAAAGGCTCTTGAAATCCTTAAGCATAATCGCACAACCCTTATCATTGCTCATAGGCTCTCAACCGTACAAAAGGCCGATCGCCTTGTCGTCCTTGATCAAGGGAAGGTTGTTGCGGTGGGAACACCAGAAACATTGATGGGAGAAAGGGGCGTCTATAAGAGTTTTATTGATGCAAAGGCTCAAGTCTTATAAACTACCACATTCATAAAAGTAATATTATTTTTACTTGCATTAAACAATTATTTGATGTATTCTAATAATAAGGACGGAGATCTGAATAGTTAGATGTTTGCCGCATCTCTTTCGCTCTCCGTCCTTTTTATTATGAGGATTCTTTTGGACGTTTATATAATCTTTACTACGTGCTCAATTTACGCGTCAGGAATTTGAGTTGCCACAAGATTCCAGTTCGGATCTGAGCTGTCAAGAGGACGAGAAAAAGTCCAAATATCAGTAACTTCTGAATATCGATCCGGATCTCCTTCAAGAACTTTTCCCTTAGCATTTCGGGTGACAAGACATTGTTCTGATACGAATCTTACCGTATAATAGAGATGACCCTTTTCTTCGCGTTTATCGAGTATTTCTGAGGTAACGATACGGGAAATATCAACCTCGAGGCTTTTCTTAGCTTTATCTC
>DATKTE010000084.1:0-15686 GCA_035531295.1 Alphaproteobacteria bacterium | reverse complement strand
CCTAGAAGGGATTCTATCTGAGCATTGACCTCTTTAACAGACTTCATCCCATCAACCACACTCAATCGATGAGTCTTTTGATAGTAATCTATAAGAGGTTTTGTCTTCTCATTATAGAGCTGAAGTCTAGTTTTTATGGCACTTGGTTCATCGTCTGGACGGCGTATAAAGTCATGCCCTGAACAAATATCACACACACCTTTTTCCTTTGGTGGAATATCTGGGGTATACGATGCACCACAGGTTTTACAAATTATACGATTTGAAAGACGCTTAACCAATTCTTCATCATCTACGACAAGTTGAATAACGCCGTCAATCTTTAATCCAAGCTGCTCAAATGTCTCATCAATTTTTTGAGCTTGATTTAAAGTTCGTGGCAAGCCATCCAGAATGACCCCTTTATGTTTCACCTCGTCCAAATATTCTTTAAAAATCTTAAGAATAATGTCATCACTCGGAAATAGGCCTAAAGCTAGGGTTTCTTCAATCTGAATCCCTAAAGGTGTTTTTCTCTTAATTTCACCCCTTAAAATGTCACCCGAGGCAATGAGCGCCAAATCGAAGTGTTCACTTATAAGTCGAGCTTGAGTCCCCTTCCCTGCTCCCGGAGGCCCGAAGAGAATGATGTTCATTTTCGCGACCCCTTTAACCGGGTTTTCTTCAAGAGCCCTTCATATTGATGGGCTAACAGATGTGAATGTATTTGGGCGACTGTGTCCATCGGCACACTAACTGCAATCAAAAAGGTTGTCCCCCCTAAATAAAAGGGCAAAGAATAAGCTGCATAAAAGAATTCAGGAACTGCACAAACAAATGCGAGGTAAGCAGCCCCTGCTACAGTCAATCGTGTAACGACATAATCCAAATAATTAGCGGTGTTATCCCCTGGACGGTAACCTGGGATAAAACCACCAGCCTTCTTCAGATTTTCAGCCGTCTCCTTTGGATTAAATACAATGGATGTATAAAAGAAAGCAAAGAAAACAATGAGAAATAGGTAAAGACTTAGATAGACAAAACTTCCGTGATGAAGAAGTCCAACTGCCCATTGTACCCATTCAGGACCGTGACCGGCCGAAAACTGGGCAAGAGATACGGGCAACAATATAAGAGAACTTGCAAAAATGGGGGGGATAACACCCGTACTATTCAGTTTTATGGGTAGATGCGAGCTATCACCACCATACATTTTATTCCCGACCTGTCGTTTTGGATATTGGATAAAGATTCGCCGTTGGGCGCGTTCCATAAAAACGATAAAGGCAATCATTCCAATAGAAAATGCGAGAATAAATAAAATGAATATATAGGACAAAGCTCCGGTACGCCCAAGCTCTAAGGCATTTACAATAGAAGAGGGAAGATTCGCAACGATACCCGCAAAGATTATGAGAGAGATTCCATTTCCAATTCCACGGGCTGTGATTTGTTCACCTAACCACATCAAAAAGAGGGTTGCTCCAACAATTGTAATAACTGTTGTTAGTCGAAAGAAAATGCCTGGATCAATGACAGCCGATCCAGCCCCACCTTGCAGAGATTCAAGGCCGACAGCTGCTCCATAAGATTGCAAGATAGCAATTAAGACCGTCAAATATCGCGTATACTGATTGAGTTTTCGCCTCCCAGATTCACCCTCTTTTTTAAGAGCCTCAAATTGGGGAGAAATGGCTGTCATCAGCTGAATAATAATACTTGCAGATATATAGGGCATAATATTCAGAGCCATGATGGACATACGGCTCAATGCACCACCAGAGAACATATCCACCATGCCAAAAATACCGCCCCCATGAGAGCGTGCAAATTCGGCCATTACGGCAGGATTAATCCCCGGTAATGGAATATATGTCCCCAATCGATAAACAATGAGAACACCAAGAGTAAACCATAAACGCTTTTTAAGGTCTTCAGCCTTAGAAAATGCTTTAAAGTTTATATTCGCTGCGAGTTGTTCTGCGGCCGATGCCATGATCACCCTCTAGATTGTTATTTAACTTTCTCAGCAGTCTCTGCAGATATAATTTTTACAGATCCTCCTGCTTTTTCGACAGCTGCTATGGCCGATTTTGTCGCACCCGCAACTTTCAATGAAATCTTTTCTTTAAGTTCACCTTTTCCTAAAAGGCGAATTCCATCTCTAACGCGGCGAACAAGACCTGCTGCCACAAGCGCTTCCCCATTGATTTCTTTTTTGGAGTCGATTTTTCCTGCATCAATAGCTTCTTGAAGTCGCCCTAAATTGACTTCTGCGTATTTAAGCGCAAAAATGTTTGTAAACCCACGTTTTGGCAATCGCCGATAAAGGGGCATCTGCCCACCTTCAAAGCCATTGATAGCAACGCCTGTACGAGCTGTCTGGCCTTTACCGCCACGACCACCCGTTTTTCCTTTTCCCGATCCTATACCGCGGCAAATGCGCATCTTAGGGCGACGAGCGCCGGAATTATCGCGAATTTCATTTAGTTTCATCGTTCACTTCCCATAAAATAGAAGGAGTTTAATTTCCTTCTTCTACCTTTACCATATGTTTGACTTTTTTAATCATTCCCCGAACCTCTGGAGTATCCTCAAGTTCGCGTGTACGACCCATCTTGTTCAACCCAAGACCACAAAGCGTTGCTCTTTGTTTCGCTTCTCTACGAATTGGACTTCCTGTTTGAGTCAAAACTAATGTTTTCGTTGCCTTTTTTACCATTGTCTTATGCCTCACCCTGCGCGCGACGACCAAGAAGTTCTCCAACTTTTTTGCCTCGACGAGCTGCCACCTGACGAGGGGCATTTATCATCTGCAGAGCCTTAAATGTTGCTCTGACCATGTTGTGGGGATTGGAAGAACCAATGGATTTACTGACCACATCTTGAATACCAAGAGCTTCACAAACTGCACGCATCGGACCTCCTGCAATAATTCCAGTTCCAGGGACAGCTGCACGCATATGAACAAGTCCTGCACCGTAAGCTGCTGTCACATCATGATGTAAGGTTCGCCCTTCCCTTAATGGAATGCGTACCATATATCTCTTTGCTTGCTCCGTTGCTTTCTGGATGGCTTCTGGAACTTCGCGTGCTTTACCTGTTCCGTGTCCAACTCGCCCTTTGCCATCGCCAACAACCACAATTGCTGAAAAGCTAAAGTTCTTACCGCCCTTGACAACTTTAGCCACGCGATTGATCGCAACTAACTTTTCAATTAATTCAACCTCATCACGATCTGTACGTGCAGGCCTACTATTTTTTCCTTCTCGTGCCATTTTTTCTACTTCCTAAAATGAAAGGCCACCCTCGCGGGCTGCATCCGCTAAGGCCTTTACACGACCATGATAGAGATATCCACCACGATCAAATACTACTTGTTTTATCCCCGCCTTAACAGCGCGCTGCGCAACAAGCTTACCAACTTCCTCAGCCGCAGCCTTGTTTGAAGTTGCTTTCAGCTTCGTTTTCAAATCCTTATCTAAGGTTGATGCAGATACCATTGTGCGGCGATCTTGATCATTAATAATTTGAACGTACATATGTTGCTTCGAGCGAAACACCGTAAGTCTTGGTCTATCCACTGTCACGCTAGCTAGCTTAAACCGTGTACGTCGTTTGCGTCGTTTAAAAAGTTCTTTTGCCTGACTCATGACTACTTCTTCTTACCTTCTTTTCGAACGATATATTCATTCTCATATTTAACCCCTTTGCCCTTATACGGCTCAGGCTTGCGATAGGCTCTAATTTCGGCAGCTACTTGACCAATGCGTTGCCGATCCGCCCCTGAAATTGCAATTGAAGTTGGCTTTTCGCACTTTATGCTTATCCCTTGAGGAATAGGATAAAAGATATCATGGCTATAACCAAGTTGTAACTTTAAGTTATCTCCTTCAACAGCTGCGCGATATCCGACACCATTGATTTCAAGCCGAAGGGTAAATCCCTCACTAACTCCTTGAACCATATTCTTAATACGATTCTTCCATGTTCCCCACAACATACGGGCTTGCTTTGACTCATCACTGGGTCTTACAAGAATCCCATTTTCATCTTGGGTAATCTTCACTTCCTTACTCGTGTGAGCCGAAAGTTCACCGTTTTTCCCTTTGAGTGTTATTTCCTGCCCGGTAATTTGGCAAGTTACTCCTTGGGGAATTTGTACGGGATGTTTTCCAACACGTGACATTATCTCATCCTTAGAATACGCTGCACAGGACTTCACCGCCCACATTCAACTCTCGAGCTTTCCCATCAGACAGGATCCCTTTAGGCGTTGATAGAACGACAATTCCTAGGCCATTGTTAATCGGTTTCAGATCTTTAATCTTAGCATAAACCCGGCGTCCTGGTTTTGAAACACGATCAAGGTTTCGGATGACGGGCTGATTTTCGTAGTATTTTAGTTCAATTTTAAATTGCTCAATACCCGTCGCAACTGTTTCGCGAGAGTACCCTCTGATGTAACCCTCTTGGATTAAAACTTCAAGCACATTCGCACGAAGTTTCGATGCCGGTGATATAATGGACGACTTCTTAGCCTTTTGCCCATTACGAATCCGGGTTAACATATCTCCTAATGGATCTGAGAATGACATTTCTCTTCCTCCTACCAGCTTGACTTTGTCATACCGGGTATTAACCCAGCTGACGCAAGCTCGCGTAACGCGATTCTTGAAAGTTGAAATTTACGATAAACTGCACGTGGTCTTCCCGTTAGTAAACAGCGAGACCGAATGCGACTCGGCGAACTATTACGTGGTAATTCTGCCAACTTAAGACGAGCTTTAAATCTCTCTTCAGCTGACAATCCTTCATCATTTGCAACGTTCTTCAAACGGTTTCGCCGACCTTCGTATTGCTTGGCCATTCGTTGCCGCCTGAGATTTTTTTCAATTGAACTTGTTTTAGCCATTTTGTTCTCCTGCCCTACCTTTGTCCTGCAAAGGGTAAATCAAACCCCTTTAAGAGGACAAGTGCTTCAGCATCTGTTTGTGCAGTTGTTACAAAAGTAATATCCATACCTCTCATTTGATCAACCTTATCGTAGTTAATCTCTGGGAATATAATATGCTCACGAATCCCCAAAGAATAATTACCTCGTCCATCAAAGCTTTTAGGTGAAATACCTCTAAAATCCCGAATTCGCGGCATCGCTATATTTACTAGACGGTCCAAGAATTCGTACATCCTAACGTTCCGCAACGTAACTTTTGCGCCAATATTCATTCCTTCACGAAGCTTAAACCCTGCAATTGACTTTTTAGCCTTTGTGAGAACTGGTTTTTGGCCAGCAATCAAAGCTAATTCTTCAAGCGCACCTTGGGCTTTACGGCTATCTTGCACAGCTTCGCCTAAGCCCATATTAATAATAATTTTCTCAATCCGAGGAACTTGAAAGGGATTTTTATACCCCAATTCCTTTACCAATGAAGGCTTTACTACCTTCTCATAATGTTCTTTTAACCGCGCCATAATTTCCCCTAACTCTCAATCGTCTCGCCAGAACGTTTTGCTACACGTACCTTGCGATCATCCTTTAAAAACTTTATTCCAACGCGCGTAGGCTTCTTTGAAACAGGATCGATATGAGCCACATTGGATATATGAATAGAAGCTTCCTTCTGGATAATACCTCCAGCCTGGGCCATCGTTTGCTTTTGATGCTTTTTTACAAGATTTATACCTTGCACAAGAAGGCGATTATCCTGCCGAATAACCTTTAAGACTTCGCCAGCTTTCCCCTTATCCTTACCAGATATGACGATAACCTTATCACCTTTTCTTACGCGGAATTGCTGTGCCATTATAAAACCTCCGGTGCGAGTGAAATGATCTTCATAAACTCTTTACCACGTAGTTCACGTGTTACAGGGCCAAAAATACGCGTTCCAATTGGTTCACCTTGCTGGTTAATCAGAACAGCCGCATTATCATCAAATCTAATTGCCGTCCCGTCAGGCCGCCGGATTTCCTTAGCCGTCCGCACAATAACCGCACGACGAACGTCACCCTTTTTTACACGACCTCTTGGAATTGCGTCCTTTATCGAAACGACAATAACATCACCGACTGATGCAGTTTTGCGCTTAGAACCGCCCAAAACCTTGATGCACTGCACCCGACGGGCGCCCGAATTGTCGGCAACCTTCAGGTTGGTTTGCATCTGTATCATATTTAACTTCCTTTCCTTCGTACTCTTATTAGTAACTAGTTTATAGCTTCAAACTTCTAATTACCGATTCCTAACTTCTAATCACTAACAACGACTTCCCATGTTTTAGATTTTGAAAAGGGCTTACATTCTTGAATGTTAACCTCTTCTCCTTCCTTAAAACGATTAAACTCATCATGGGCTGCGTACTTTTTGGAACGCTTAATGAACTTATGATAGAGCGGATGCTTAACTCGTCGCTCGACTTTAACCGTGACTGTCTTATCACATTTCGCGCTGACAATAATCCCTCTTAAAACACGTTTTGGCATATAATCACTCCTCAGACTGTCTTTGTGCGCTGATTCAATAAAGTCTTGATGCGCGCAATTGTTCGACGTGCAATACGAAATTGATGCGTCTTCTCCGCTTGTGCTGCAACACGCTGAAAGCGAAGACCCATTAATTCTTTCCTCAATTCAATACATTTTGCTTTCAAGCTTGCGTCATCCAGCTGTTTAATGTCTTGCCATTTCATTATTCTATTCCCCTTGTTTCACGGGAGATAAACTTAGTTGCCAATGGTAATTTTGCTGCAGCTAAGTCAAATGCTTCTCGCGCGAGTTCCTCTGTGACACCATCCAATTCAAACATAACGCATCCCGGGTGCACCCGGCATGCCCAGAACTCTGGCGTGCCTTTTCCGCTCCCCATCCGCACTTCCGCAGGTTTTGTTGATACAGGCACATCTGGGAAAATACGAATCCATACACGTCCTGCACGCTTGATATGCCGTGTAATAGCACGTCTAGCTGCCTCAATTTGCCTTGCTGTCACTCGCTCAGGAGCAATTGCTTTTAAACCAAAAGCGCCAAAGTTCAACTTAGTCCCGCCCTTGGCGTTTCCATGAATGCGTCCTTTAAAGGCTTTTCTAAATTTTGTTTTTTTAGGGGCTAACATTTGTCAACAATCCTCTAACTATCAGTACGATTAACAGTATGTATGGCATTGCGCTTATCCATAGCCATCGGGTCATGTTCCATAATATCACCCTTATATATCCATACTTTTACCCCTATGACTCCGTATGTTGTTTTTGCAACACCTTCGCCATAGTCTATATCTGCTCTGAAGGTATGAAGTGGAACTTGCCCTTCTCTATACCATTCCATACGTGCAATTTCTGACCCACCTAAGCGGCCACTTACATTTACTCGAATGCCTTTGGCACCTAACTTCATTGCTGCTTGTATTGCACGCTTCATAGCCCGTCTGAATGTAACACGTCGTTCAAGCTGCTGCGCAATAGAATCAGCGGCTAGCTTTGCATCAAGTTCAGGCTTACGAATTTCGAGAATATTTAAGCTAACCTCTGTTCCAGCAATCTTGGATAGTTCAGCCTTCAGCTTTTCAATATCAGCGCCTTTTTTCCCGATTACGATCCCTGGTCGAGCTGTATGAATCGTCACGCGCGCCTTTTTTGCTGGGCGCTCTATAACTATCTTAGAAACACCCGCTTGAGCTAAGCGATCTGTTATAAACTTCCTTAACTTCAAATCCTGATGAAGAAGCGTATGGTAATCATGGCGTGCAAACCAGCGGGAATCCCATGTACGGTTGATCCCTAAGCGCAAACCTATCGGATTAACTTTTTGACCCATTACGCATTTTCTCCAATTTCAGTCACAACAATACGAAGATGGCTAAATGGCTTTATAATCCGCCCCGCCTTGCTCCGTCCTCGAATATCCAATCGCTTCATCACTAATGCTTTCCCAACAGTTGCTTCAGATATAAAAAGCTTATCAATATCTAATCCATGATTGTTTTCAGCATTAGCAATTGCTGACAATAGTGCCTTTTTCACATCAATTGCAATCCTTTTCGGAGAAAAAGTTAGTGCATTTATAGCTCTATCTACTCTTTGCCCTCTAATCATCTGAGCCACCAGATTTAATTTTTGTGGGCTTATACGAATCATCCGCAAATTAGCCATTGCAGAGTATTCGGATAAGCGTCGTGGCGTTTTTGGCTTTGACATTACTACCCTCTTTTCGCCTTCTTGTCTGCGGCATGGCCATAATATGTTCTTGTGGGCGAAAATTCACCCAACTTATGTCCAATCATATTTTCAGTCACGAGAACGGGTATAAATTTATGCCCATTATGAACCCCAAATGTGAGGCCCACAAACTGTGGTAAAATAGTCGAACGACGTGACCATGTTTTAATTACTTCTTTACGACCTGATTCACGACTAACTTCTGCTTTTTTAAGAAGATAACCATCAATAAAAGGTCCTTTCCAAACTGAACGTGCCACTTACCTTGCTCCTCTTTACTTACGACGACGAACGATTTGACTCGACGACGCTTTCTTTCTATTTCTTGTCTTCTTACCCTTGGTAGGCTTACCCCAAGGTGTCGTGGGATGACGCCCGCCTGAAGTCCGCCCCTCACCACCTCCATGGGGGTGATCGATGGGGTTCATAGCCACACCACGCACGGTGGGACGTACACCCATCCAGCGTTTCCGGCCCGCTTTGGCAAGGTTGATGTTCTTTTGATCGGGGTTTGAAATCGCCCCGATTGTAGCCATACAATCTCCACTTACTTTACGCACCTCGCCTGAAGATAACTTCAAGATAGCTGAGGCCCCGTCTCGCCCTACGAGCTGAATATATGTCCCAGCAGAACGGGCTAATTGCCCCCCCTTACCTGGTTTCATTTCCACATTATGGATAATGGTTCCAACTGGCATATTCTTTATAGGCATCGCGTTACCTGGTTTAATATCTGCCTTCTCAGCTGCGATGACCTGATCGCCCGCCGAAAGACGTTGTGGGGCTAAAATATAAGCTTGCTCACCATCTTCATATTTAAGAAGAGCAATAAACGCTGTCCGATTTGGGTCGTATTCAAAGCGTTCTACAATTGCAGGCACATCTCGCTTTGTTCTCTTAAAATCAATTAATCGATAGCGCCTCTTATGACCTCCACCAATGTGGCGCGTCGTAATGCGTCCATCGTGATTACGGCCGCCTGTTTTCCTTAACCCTTGGGTTAGGGATTTGATCGGGGCACCTTTCCAAAGCTCGCTTCGATCTACAAGAATTAGACCGCGTTGAGAAGAAGTGACTGGTTTATAATGTTTTAAACTCATTTCTACAATCCTGATGCAATATCGATGGAACTACCTTCTTGCAATGTGACAATCGCTTTTTTCCGATCGCTCCTTTGCCCGAGTTTTCCACGAAAACGCTTTGTTTTTCCTTTAACACGTATAGTATTCACTGCAGTGACCTTAACTTTAAAAATATCTTCTACTGCTTTTTTAATTTCAGGCTTGGTCGCATCCAGTGATACTGCCAAAGTGACTTTATTAAGTTCATTGCCTCTCGTTGACTTTTCCGTGACCACAGGTGCTGTGATAATGGTATAAAGCCTTTCTTTGCCAAGACGAAGATCTTTATTTGCGAACTTACTCATTTTAATCTGCTTTCTAGATTTTCAAGGGCCGCCCTTGTCAAAACCAAATGTTCATGACGCAGTATGTCGTAAACATTAATGCCTTGTTGGGGGAGAACATCCACTCCAGGAAGATTGGCCGCTGTACGTGCAAAGTCTTTATTAACCTCTGCGCCATCAATAATCAAGGCAGATCGTAAACCTAAGCCTTTAAATTTTATAACAAGCTCCTTGGTCTTAGTCGTGCCAGCATTTAAATCTTCAACAAGAAGCAATTCTCCGCTCGCGACCTTTGATGCAAGAGCCGTTTTCAAGGCAAGTTCTCTGACCTTTTTAGGGAGTTTGTATTCGTGATCTCGAGGGATAGGTCCAAAAATGACTGCGCCTCCGCGAAATTGAGGTGAGCGTAAACTTCCCTGACGTGCACGACCCGTGCCCTTTTGGCGCCATGGCTTTTTGGTTGTTCCACTGATTTGACTAATACCTTTTGTAGAATGCGTTCCTGCGCGTCGCTTTGCGAGTTGCCAATGCACCATACGTGCCAAGATATCTTGACGTAAAGGCGTTGAGAATATCTCAGGACTCAATTGGATTTCACCAACCTTCTTATTATCGAAATTGCGTACTTCGTACTTCATGTTACTCTGCCTCATCAGTTGGTGTTAGCTCTGTTGGAGCTTGTTCCACTGAAACTTGTTCTACCGGTGGTTGTTCTAAGGTTGGCTGCGCCTCTTCAAGTTTTTCTTCAAAGATCTTTTCCTCTGAAAGTTTTTCATTTAGCGTCTTATCATTTTCGCTAGCAGAAGCTGTTTTGATAAGTCCTGCAGGGTAAGGTAGATCTTTGGGCGCTTTTTTCTTTACAGCATCCTTAATCAAGACAAACCCCCCTGGGTTTCCTGGAACTGCTCCAAGTATCCCAATTAGCCCACGTTCTGGATCCGTTAAGACGACTTTCAGGTTTTGAACTGTCACTCTCACGTCACCCATGTGACCAGCCATCTTCTTTCCTATGAAAACCTTCCCCGGGTCTTGGCGTTGCCCCGTAGAACCATGACTACGATGAGAAACGGAAACACCGTGACTCGCTCTAAGTCCTCCGAAGTTATGTCTCTTCATAACACCAGCGAATCCTTTACCGATAGATGTACCCGTTACGTCTACATACTGACCATTAAGAAAGTGTTCTACCGACAGGGAATCACCTACGTTTAAGAGAGCATCCTCTGAGACTCGAAACTCAACAACTTTCTTTTTCGGTTCAACTTTGGCTTTGGCAAAGTGGCCCCGAAGCGCTTTCGAAGTGCGTTTCACCTTTGCCTTGCCTACCCCCAGCTGGACAGCCGTATAACCATCCTTTGCAGCAGTCTTCGTTGATACCACTTGGCAGTCAGAGACCTTCAAGAGGGTGATAGGAATATGTTCGCCTTTTTCTGTTAAAAGACGGCTCATTCCCAATTTTTCAGCGATCAGTCCTGTTCGCATTATCCAAAACCCCTAGAGTTTAATTTCAACATCAACACCTGCAGGAAGGTCGAGCTTCATCAAAGCATCAACCGTCTGCGGTGACCATTCAATAATATCCAAAAGCCGCTTGTGCGTCCGCATTTCGAACTGCTCACGTGACTTTTTGTCAATATGAGGTGAGCGCAAAACCGTAAACTTTTCAATATCTGTCGGAAGGGGAATGGGGCCACAAACTTTAGCTCCAGTCCTCTTTGCAGTATTTACAATCTCACTCGTCGACTGATCAAGAACGCGATAGTCATAAGCCCTGAGACGTATCCGTATATTTTGAGTTTCACTCATTTTAACTTCCTTTTACGCATCCTTAGTGAATGCGACTAACATCTATTACTTTATGATTGAAGCGACGACACCCGCACCAACTGTACGACCACCTTCACGAATCGCAAAACGCAATCCTTCATCCATCGCAACAGGCGCTATCAATTCCACTTCCATCGTTACGTTGTCTCCTGGCATCACCATCTCTACCCCATCCGGCAACTTGACCGTTCCCGTAACATCCGTCGTCCGGAAATAAAATTGTGGACGATAGTTTACAAAAAATGGAGTATGGCGACCGCCTTCTTCTTTCTTCAAAATATACGCTTCACACTTAAAGTTCGTATGCGGTGTGATCGATCCTGGCTTTGCCAAAACTTGGCCACGCTCAACATCTTCTCTCTTCGTTCCGCGAAGCAAAGCTCCTACGTTATCTCCGGCCTGTCCTTGATCCAATAGCTTCCGGAACATTTCTACTCCAGTCACAATCGTCTTCTGCGTCGGCCTTAGACCCACAATTTCAACTTCTTCTCCAACTTTTACGATTCCACTCTCAACACGTCCCGTCACAACCGTTCCACGACCCGAAATAGAGAATACATCTTCTATCGGCATCAAAAATGGCTTGTCGATTTCACGCTTTGGCTGTGGGATATATGTATCAACTGCCGTCATCAATTCCATAATCGCATCGTGTCCAATGGGCGCTTCTCTGCCTTCAAGCGCACACAACGCTGACCCCTTTATGATTGGAATCTCGTCTCCAGGAAACTTATAAGAAGACAAGAGTTCACGCACCTCTAATTCTACGAGCTCTAACAACTCAGGATCATCCACCTGGTCAACCTTGTTCATAAACACAACAAGCGCTGGAACGCCAACCTGACGAGCTAACAATATATGTTCACGGGTCTGGGGCATCGGGCCATCGGCTGCACTCACAACCAGGATCGCTCCATCCATCTGAGCAGCTCCTGTGATCATGTTCTTCACATAGTCTGCGTGTCCTGGACAATCTACGTGTGCATAGTGGCGATCTGACGTTTCGTATTCAACGTGAGCTGTCGAAATCGTGATGCCTCGCGCTTTTTCTTCTGGCGCTTTGTCAATCTGATCATAGGCCGTAAACGTTGCTCCGCCTGATTCAGCCAAAACCTTCGTAATCGCAGCTGTCAGCGTCGTCTTTCCATGGTCCACGTGACCAATCGTTCCTATGTTACAGTGCGGCTTACTCCGCTCAAATTTCTCTTTTGCCATTGCTCTTTCCTCTGTTACCCCTATGTCAAGTCTAAAACCCACCTGGGTTTTGCCAACCATAGCTGCGAAGCAGCGAAGGATGGAGCGGGTGAAGGGAATCGAACCCTCATGGCCAGCTTGGAAGGCTGGAGCTCTACCATTGAGCTACACCCGCTTAAAATTGTTAACGGCTTGCCAGCCGTAGCTGCGAAGATACTTTTTAAGCCCGCCTTCACCGAGGTTTCGGCGGACAGCCTTCGCTGCCTCATCTTTCTTAACGGCTTGCCAGCCGTAGCTGCGAAGCAGCGAAGGCTGGTGGAGGGAGCAGGATTCGAACCTGCGTAGACGTTCGTCGGCAGATTTACAGTCTGCTGCCTTTGACCGCTCGGCCATCCCTCCATACAAACACTAAAGAGGAGATAAGATGATTTGGCACCTCCTGTCAATTGGGAATTATATTTCATACTTACATTCATATCCATCACACAGTCCCCTTCTCTTTTAACACTTCAATCTCTTCCCCAGATAATATCTCTGAAAGAATTTCGATCGTATGCTCACCAAGATGTGGTGGACGCCTCTTATAATCAGCGGATGACGCGGATAGATGGAGAGGCGAGGCAATCGTTTTCAGCCCCTCTTGAAAGCACTGGACGATTTTTCTGGCTTTAACTTGAGGATCTTCAAAGGTTTCATCCAGTGTGTTGACGAGACCTGTTGGAACACCCACTTTCTCCAGTTTTTCTAACCAGTAAGCCTTTGCTTGCGATCCTATAATCTTGTTCATTTCAGTCAGCACTTCCTCCCGATGGAGCACGCGAACTTCGTTGTTCAGATAATGAGGGTGGGCGAGCAAATCCTTCCGACCAACGGCGTGACAAAAATTTTTAAATTGGCTTTCCGATCCAATAGCAACAATGACTAATCCATCTTTGGCCTGAAAGGCACCGTAGGGAACAATATTGGGATGGCCATTCCCCACGCGTGGTGGAAGCTCTCCATTCAACACATACGATTGTGCGGCAAAGGACATCAAAGCAAGGGTTGAATCTAAAAGAGCCATATCAATATATTGCCCCTCCCCCGTCCGCGTTCGTTGGTAAAGAGCCGCAAGAATTCCAAGCGCGCTATAGATTCCCGTCCCTATGTCTGCAACAGAGATGCCTGCACGCATAGGAGCCCCTTCAGGTTCCCCAATCAAGCTCATGAGCCCTGAGAGTCCCTGAATTTGAAAATCATATCCGGGACGCTCAGCATAGGGCCCCGTCTGCCCAAAGCCGGTTATAGAGCAATAGATAATTTCAGGCTTGATTTTTCGGACGTCGTCATACCCCAATCCATGGCGCGCCAAGAATCCAGTTTTGAAATTTTCAACAAGAACATCAGATTTTTGGATCAAGGCATAGGCAATCTCTAGCCCTTCTGGTTTCGTAAAATCAAGGGAGAGGGAACGTTTGTTTCGATTGCAACTTAAGAAATATGCGCTTTCCTTTGAATCATTTTCAAAAGGGGGGCCCCAAGATCGCGTTACATCCCCAACATGGGGTTGTTCAATCTTGATGACTTCCGCACCCAAATCACCCAAGATCTGCGTACAAAAAGGCCCCGCGAGGATGCGCGTCATATCAAAAACACGAATGCCTTGCAGGGCCTTCAACCCTATTTAACCCCTAACAACTCAACATCAAAGACGAGCGTTGCATTGGGGGGAATTGCGCCTGGTGCGCCTTGTGCCCCATACGCTAACTCTGCAGGGATCGTAAGTGTACGCTTACCGCCCACTTTCATCGTCGCAACCCCTTCATCCCATCCAGCAATAACTTGACCATTGCCTATGTTGAAAGTAAAAGGCTCCCCGCGATCAACAGAGCTATCAAATTTTTTGCCTTTTGCACCATTTTCCAGCAACCATCCTGTGTAATGAACGGTCACTTTTTGGCCCTTCTTAGGCGTCTCTCCGTTACCCACGACGATCTCTTCATAAGAAAGACCGGATGGGGTTTTAATCGATTCAGCATTTGCCATAGAATAACTCCCTATAATTGGTGTTGTCAGAGCCAAAAACCCTGCCATAAGAACGGTTTTCATGATACATTATTTCCTTCCTTGTTGTTGATCTTTTATCTTAAATTCCTCCATCGCTTTCACAAGCTCTCGAGAAATTCCAGGCTCAAGGGCAGAATGACCCGCATCGGGAATGATGCGATAATCTACCTCTGGCCACCTTTGTACCACATCATCGGCCGAGACAATAGGGCAAACCATATCATAACGTCCATGCACAATAACCGCTGGGATGTGGCGAATGAGATCAATTTTATTTAAAAGGTCATTTTCGGGTAAGAAAATATCATGGATGAAATAATGGGCTTCAATAGGCGCAAGTCCCAAGGCCACATTATCTGAAGCAAAGTTTTCTACCAATGTTGGATTGGGCAAAAGAGTCGCAAGTGTTGCTTCATATACACTCCATACCTTAGCCGCTGGCTTGTAAACCGCAGGATCAGGATTCCTAAGTCGTTCGTAATAAGCCTTAAGAATGGTCTGCCAGCTTTGTTGTTCTTCTGGCTTTAAGAGAGCAATCAATTTGCGAAATTCCTCAGGAAAAAATTCTTTTACATCCCATAAAACCCATTCAAATTCCGACCTGCGACACAAAAAGATGCCTCTAAAGATAAAGCCAAGGCAAGGGTCCGGATGAACTTCCCCATAAGCAATTCCAAGGGTTGTTCCCCAAGATCCTCCAAAAACATACCATTTCTCAATCCCTAACTGACCACGCAGTTTCTCTATATCTGCAATCAAATGAGGTGTTGTGTTGTTTTTGAGTTCCCCGTGAGGAAGAGATTTCCCTGCTCCCCGTTGGTCATATAGAATGATACGATAATAGCTTGGGTCAAAAAACCGGCGCGAAGTAGGGGACGTTCCAGCCCCCGGCCCTCCATGCAGAACAAGCACGGGCACGCCATCGGGATTGCCCGATTCTTCCCAGTACATTTGGTGAAGGCCATCTAAATCTAAATAACCGGTTTTATATGGCTCAATCGCTGGATAGAGTTCTTCTC
>DATKTE010000083.1:0-2152 GCA_035531295.1 Alphaproteobacteria bacterium | reverse complement strand
GGGAAAATGCTCTGCTCACCGGGCTGACATCGAAAGATGCGAACGTTAACTCGGCGCTTTCCGAAATGAAGAGAACCGCCATAAGGGTTAAAAAGGTTATGGCGAAATATTAAGTAAGGGTGTGAAAATGGGGAATTTTGTGAAGATAGTGGTCTTCGGAGCTTTGAATGCGGGAAAAACCACTTTCTTAGAGCGCGCGAGTAAAAAAAAGTTGAGCATGAAGGGGAGCTATGAAGGTATGACGACGAGTCTTGATTTCACACAGTTGAAATATAACGGCAAGACGGTACACTTATTCACCACTCCGGGACATAGAAGATTTGATTTCATGTGGGAAGTACTTGCAAAAGGGATGAATGGTGCTATTTTGCTTATAGATTCTACCGTGGGGATAACAGAAGTGGACCGGGAAATAGAGGGTTTGATTGAAAGCAAGAGTGTGCCTTATGTCGTAGCGGTGAACAAGAGTGATTTGGCAAACTTATCTCTGGAAATAGTGAGAGAAGGGCTGGGCATCTCCGCAAAAGTGCCGGTGATTCCCACCTCTGCGATCTACGGGAAAGGTGTGGAGGAAGTCTTTCATAGGTTAATGGAGTTGGAAAATGAAAGAAGAGGAACTGAGCAAGGTATTGAATGAGTTGAATGGAGTCTATGGCGTTAGAAATTCGGTAATTACGGGCTTGGATGGCCTTCCAGTCCTGTGGGAGAATTCAAGCGACGTTTCTTTAATATCGGCGGCGAGTGTGGCGGCTCTCGGTGCTATTGAGGAGATGCTAAAGCAAGTGGGTGAGGGGAAGCTGGAAGACATACTCGTGGAGTCGGATTCTGAAAAGGTCTTTATAAAGAAGATAAGGGAGGAACTTGTTCTCATTCTTTTTGCTCAGAGAAAAGCCAATCTGGGATTGATAAGGTTGGAGATGCGAAGAGCGACGAAAAAAATCGAGGATATACTTAAAAAGTCGGGATGAGTCGGGAAAAATTTTAAGTGCGCCCCAACTTTTTTATATTGAGATCATATACTCATTATCCTGAACGATGGGCGGGTAAGCATGGATTATCTCATGGCAATCACTATTTAGGCTTTGAAGATAGCAGTGTGATAGGAAAAAAGCGGGGTATCATTTTTTCGGTGCTTCTCGGTGTTCGTCCAAATGCTTTACAATTTCCAAAGTCAGGAAAACCTAATCTAACCCAATAGTAGCCACATTAACATCCAACCCCTTCCACTGCACCCTGTACCCCAAGTAAGCTAATATTTCGTCTGCGTTTTTTAGCCCGTAATCTTCAATAACCCTCCGTGCCTCTATATATGATTTTATAGACAACAGTTTTCCCTTTACCGCTCTTAACAACTTCTTGTTAACCCCAAGTTCTTTGAACACCACATAGTCCAGATGCTTCAAACACGCTCGAACGGCTGTCGGGGATCCCCTTGAATTATTGCCTCCGTTTATTTCAATATCTTTACACAAAAGAAACCATCATGACCCAAGGGGGCCACCCATGAGCATGAAAATGAGTGCATCACATTTTAGTACCAAAAATAGAAAAACTTTTATGGTACATGACAATAATATAAAAGTGAATGTTAGGCCTAAAACAAATGATCTCAGAAATAAAGTTTGAATATTGTTCTTTGCATTACCTAAATCAATGGCTTTCAAATGACAAGCGATTTGTAGAAACTCTCGCGGGCCAAAGCAATGACAGCAAATTAGAAATTCTTAAGAAAGCGGCAGTATTTTATAAGGTCGCAAGAAACCTGCCAGAAACTGGCGACACAAAAAAGGGAATGCGAAGATATCAGCCCGTTTTAGATATTATCGATAAAGTCACTCATCCCACTAAAGAATCAGAGGTGATTAACGTAGTCAATGGAGCACAAAAAGCCATATCTGATAGCTACCATAAGGGAAAAGTTTTATCATTAACGACGAAATTTCTTTGGCTAAAGGTTAGACACCCGATTCTTATCTACGATAGCCGGACCAAAACCGCCATAGAAGCGGAAACGGGAAATTATGAGGACTTTTGTATTAAATGGAAAGAGGCATATGAACGTAACTTAAAAGGCATTGAGCGGGCTTGCGCAAAACTGTACAAAATGAGCAATTATACCACAACTCCGATGATAGCAACTGAAGACTACATT
>DATKTE010000082.1:0-7633 GCA_035531295.1 Alphaproteobacteria bacterium | reverse complement strand
CCTCCAAAATTATCTTTAGCTTCAATAATGTATCTATCAAAGTATAGAATAGAGGGTTTACCTGTTTCTAAATCCTTTTCCTGCCGATTGCCATTTATAAGACGCAGACGTCCGCCCTCTTCTTTATTAAAAACAATTCCTTTTTCAGCCATAAATAGAATCGATTTGTTCTCTTGGCTTCCATCATAAATTATAATACCTAGGAAGTTTCCTTGAGGATCCTGGCTTCGTGCATAAATTGTATACTTACCATATGTTTGAAACTGCCCCACCTGGACAAGACTTGTCAAAGACTTTTCCTGCAAAGTAAGCCTAATATCACGATAATTTCTAAAAGACATAGGAAGAAAATAAAGAGTGAATAAATAAATAAAAAAAGTAAATAAAAGAGAAATTAAAATAGCAGGTTTTGCAATTTGCCAATACCCCAAACCTGAAGCTTGCATAACAACAAGCTCATGATCTGTAATAAGTTTATTATATATAAAGAGCACACCAATAAGAACTGCAATCGGTGCCACAATTACGACTAAGTTCGGTAAAAGATAGATGATCATTTCGAAGAATAGAAGGAAAGGAACCCCTTTATTCGCAATATAATCAATATAGCGCAATGACTGGGCAAGCCACATAATAGACGTAAGCACTAAGGTTACGGTAAGAACTGTAAAAAAGAGCTGCCCAAATATGTATCGCGAAAGATGTTTCATAACACTCATAAATTTTAATATGAATATGCAGACCATCCGTCAGTTTTAAAAAAAATTCAAGCCTTTCCTTCATAAAAAGGTTAAACTTTTAGAAATCGTTTAAGTTGAAAAATGACTAACCCTGAGCTCTGAGGCAGATCCATTAAAAAGCTCTTCTTCGCAAACAACATATTCCCAAAAAGGACAAGAGGGATTATATTACCCCCACTTCCAAACTTAAAGGATAAGATATGATGCGTTGTTTTTTAGTTCTATTTAGTTTTTTAATTTATGGCGAAATCCTTAAAGCAGATTCTTCCTCTTCAAGCCGCATTGCCGCCGTTGTCAACAACCGCATCATTACAAAAGCAGATCTAATGAACCGTTTGCGTTTTGCAGCTCTAAGCTCAGGGGTGGAGCCAACATCTAAACATCTTGACCAGATGAAACAGCAAATGCTTCGGGTAATGATAGATGAAAGCTTGCAACTTGCGGTGGGAGAAAAATACAAAATTGTAATTAGCGATGATCACATTAAAGCCGCTATTAAAGATATTGAAGAGGGCAATGGCATGGCAGAAGGAGCCGTTGTCAAATTAATGAAAGACAACAATATCCCATTCAAAACTTTCGAAGACCAGCTAAAAGCGCAGTTAATCTGGCTCATTTATATTCGAGAGAAATACCCTCTTAAAACCCTCGAAGAACAAATCAAAATCAAACAACCACAAGAAATGGCTCCCTCCCTCCAAATTACTGACTGGGAAATTGAACAAGAACTTAAACTTCAAAAGGAAAAAGATACAAAAATTCAATATCATCTGGCAGAAATTTTTCTCCCCGTTGATACTCCTGATCAAGAAGAAAGGGTAAAACAGAATCTTAACCAACTTATTGGAGAACTTGAAAAAGGCGCTCATTTTTCAGCCCTGGCGCAGCAATTTTCTGGTTCCGCGACCGCCGTTCAAGGAGGGGACATGGGATGGGTAACAGAAGATGGATTAGAACCGGAAGTCAAGGAAACTCTTTCTCATTTACACCCTGGACAACTTTCAATTCCTATCCGTACCTCCCAAGGATACGTTATAATCGCGTTTATTGAGCAAAAATTGCCAAGCGCTGATGAAAATGCTCTTTTGAAGATGCAACAGGTGCTAATACCTTTCCCTAATAACGTTACAGAAGAAGAAGCTCGAGGAATTATGACTGGGGCTGAAGAAATTACTCATGCAGCAAAAAGCTGCCCCGACCTTGAAAAAATTGCAAAAGAGAAATTTCCTTCCACCGCCTCTCATTTGTCCAACAATGAACCATTATCAACTTTTGCCGAACCTCTTCAAAAGGTCATACTTTCTTTACCGTTAAACCAAGCCAGCGAGCCCTTGTTAACAGAAGATGGTTGCCTTCTTGTTATGGTTTGCGAGAAAAAAACCCAAACGTCACAAGAACCAGCGCGAGAAGATATCATCGCACTAATTACTTCTCGGAAGCACGGTCTTCTTGCAAAACGGGAGCTTCGAGATTTGAGACGCCAGGCTTTTATTGATGTACGGATGTGAGCCTTCACAACCCCGGATTAAATCCGGGGAAAGGCAGATTAATGGAGCCGCTTAGAGAAGTTATTCGAGCTTTAAGAGCGAAGAAGAGCTTAGGTCAGAATTTTCTTAGCGATCCTCACATTTTAAAGCGCATTGTGGAAAGCGCTGGGTCCCTTGAAGGGCGCGCAGTCATTGAAATAGGTCCTGGCCCTGGAGGGCTTACCCGAGAGATCATTAAGCATTCGTGCGAGTCTGTTACCCTTATTGAACAGGATGCTCGATGCCTTCCCTTCCTAGAAGCCCTAGCGCCCCATTTCAAAGGGGAGTTCACTCTTTTAAATGCAGATGCTCTGACGTTGCCCCTTCATACTCTAGGAAATGCGCCCCGAAGAGTTATCGCTAATTTGCCTTACAATATTTCCGTTCCTCTCCTTTTGCACATGCTCCAACACATAGATGAGTTTGCAAGCCTTACCCTCATGTTCCAAAAGGAAGTCGCCGCACGACTAACAGCATCCCCCAACACATCAGATTATGGGCGCCTTTCCGTCATGTGCCAATGGAAAGCGAATGTTAAGAAACTTTTTGACATTCCTCCAGGTGCTTTTGTTCCGGCTCCTAAAGTCACTTCTACGGTCGTACAACTAACACCTCGTTTTCCACGAGAAGACGTTTCTTGGGAAGCTCTCGAGGCGGTCACCAGAGCTGCTTTCGGCCAAAGGCGGAAAATGCTTCGCGCAAGTTTAAAAGGGTTCGTTTCTTCCCCACAAGAGTTTTTGAAAGAGGGTCACATCAATCCACAACTTCGGGCGGAAGATTTATCTGTGCAGGAATTTTGTGTACTGGCGAGCTTATGGGAACAGCCTCAACTCTAAAAAACTGCAAACAGACTTTCTTGAGTATATATTTATTATTTTACGCAAATTTAAAAAAAAGTAAAATTTCTTAATTGGCCATCCTTATTTATAAAACTGCCCGTGCAGCCCAAAAGGAACACTGAATAAAAGGCCAACACGCGCCAATTCTTTCAAGTTTTTAGCATCTAGGATTAAAAGAAATGAGCTTTTTTTATTCGCATCTAATACAAGGGAAAGAATCACACCGTCATCTTCTTTTCCATTCCCTAATGGGTTTTGGATAAAAACCGGCTCTCCTGCAAAACACCCTTCCTGTGACCAAAAAGAAGGAACGTTCCGGAAAGTATCCCATTTCATAACAAGATGGCGATCTTTATCAAATTTTACCGCATAGAAATATCGATAAGGACGCCCATTATAAGCGGGATTTATACGGGGTAAATCAGCGCTCCCCCCAAATGAAATTCTGCGTGAATCAACAGTATTTGCCGCTAAATCTATCTTCATATCTAATAGAAATGAAGGCTCCAAACATTCTGGGAAAAAACCAAGGCGCTCCACAATTTTACTGTCTTTAAAGGCTATTATATTCAAAATGATATTACTGCCCATTTCGTAAGCATTAATGTGGTGGAAGCTGAAGAAAGGGTCCGCGTAATAGGTCTTAATATCACAGGGACAATTTTTATTAATGATAGTTATTTTTGTTTTAGCGCATTTATCCCAGGCGTAATTTTTAATAAATGGCTTGCCTGAGAATAGGATACTATCAACTAATTTAAAGGGATACTCCGTGAAAATAATGTAATTTTTCGTTATCGAAAAGCTATGCATATAAGAAGGCTTGTCTTCCGTTATTTCGACAAGAGGAATCCGCATGGAAGAATCTTCTTGGATTTTATAAATAAGGTAAGACGTCTGAGGGAAGAAATTCACGATGTAATTATAGAAACACCGCTCATCAATATCATATTGAGGATGGGCCGATTCAAATACATTTGCTTTTGGCAAATCATCTTGATAGGGAAAACTCCCAATCGTGCAAAGATTGTTTTTATCAAATTGCACAGGAGGCGTGAGTTCTGTAAGAGCTAAGTAATTCCCAGCCACTCTATAAAGATTTACGTTTGCATTGGGAGATCCTTCATCTAAAAATAATAACGAAACCACATTTTGCAAAAGATCATCATATAGATTCGTAGCAAAACCTCTAAATGCGAAAACCCCTTCATTTCTGGCTGTAATGAGGGCACCTGTCTCCAAAAACTTATTTGTATAAAATACCTTATTGTTTTCAAACTTAAAGCCATGGAGCATGGCAAGACCATCAAACCAATGCATGGAAGCATCTGGTGGGTACGCCCCAAACCATGAGGGGCCATTACGCAAAAGTGTCCCCTTAAGCCAAGCCGGTATGTTTCCTTTGACAGGTAATTCGATCGTGTTTGTTTCGGTCAATAAATTTTGCCTGCCCAGATGGGAAGAATGGTAAATAAGGTTGTACTTGCTTCCTGGAGGCTCACACCCCGTGAAAGCAAGGAGCATGCTCAAACTGCTTAATAGATTTAGCCAGCTAGAAATTTTTTTCATAAGCTATTTAATCATAAAGATAAGATTTTATACAAGTTGTTTACACAACTTGCATAACTCTTTAGACTTCTAATAATTTGGAATGAGAATGCGAAGGAAATCGATGAGAAACAACCTAAACCAAATTGCCTGTTATTATTTCCTTCTAGCATGCATTCTTCTTACCACTCCCCTTTTCGCTCATAACCTCACCCTCACGTGCCCTCATAAAAGCATTTATTTTAATGTTGAACTTGCTGAGTCCGCATCCGAACAAGAAAAAGGATTGATGTTTCGAACTCATTTAAAAGAAAATGAGGGGATGCTCTTTCTTTTCCCAGAACCTAAGGCCAGTGCCATGTGGATGAAAAATACGCCCTTATCTTTAGATATCATTTTTTGTAATAAAAAAGGAAAGATCCTAGCGATATATGAAAACACGACTCCCTACTCCTTAAAGATCATTGGCCCTGTAGAGGGAACCACCCAAGTCCTTGAAGTTGCCGGAGGAACGGTGGAAAAGAATGGGGTAACAAATGCGTGTATTTTATCACTTGATCCCTAAAATCCCCCATCGTTCAGCATGGTGATTACATTATCCTTGCTCCTTAAGAAAAGTTAGGGTATATCAATTTTGTTCGGGGTGTAGCGCAGCCTGGTAGCGCGCCTGGTTTGGGTCCAGGATGTCGGGGGTTCAAATCCTCTCACCCCGACCATGAATCGATGGTCATTATGTCTAAACCCATTAAAAAATCTCTTGAAGACCCTCAGTTTTCAAAACTCAGAGCAACGCTTTGGCCCATTCAAAATAGTGAACTCAAGAAATTCCTGCCCATGGGCTTGATGATGTTTTTTGTCCTTTTTAATTATACCCTGCTCCGCAATTTCAAAGATACACTTCTCATTACAGCCCCTTTCTGTGGAGCAGAAGTTATTCCCTTTTTAAAACCATGGGTAATGATTTGTGCAATTCTTTTCTTCTTTATCTATTCTAAACTCAGCAATACCTTAAGCCGCCCTGCCCTTTTTTATACGTGTTTAACTCCCTTCCTCGCCTTTTTTGCGGTTTTTGCCTTTATTATTTATCCTCAAAGAGAGTTTCTTCACCCTAGCCCTGAATCTGTTATAGCCCTTAGGGATATATGCCCCAACCTTAAATGGATGATCTCCCTTTATGGGGTGTGGTCTTATGCCATTTTTTATATTCTTGCGGAACTCTGGGGGGTGATCGTCATTGCTTTGTTGTTCTGGCAATTTGCCAATGAAATCACCAGAACCAATGAGGCCAAACGTTTCTACTCTTTCTTTGGACTCATAGGAAACCTTGCCCTAATTATTGCTGGCTCCCTGGTCGAATGGTTGTCTTATATCAACGCCAATTCAAAGTCCGATGTGGATGCATGGGGGGTGACCGTCACTGCTATCATGGTGTCCATCGTCGCTGTTGGCATTGGCATTATTGCTATTTATGCCTGGATGAATCGTTATGTATTAACGGATCCAGTTTTCTATGATGCCGCAAAAAGTGTGGGAAATAAGGGTAAAGAGGACAAGCCTAAACTTTCCCTTATGGCAAGCCTGAGAGTCATCCTTTCGTCAAAATACCTAGGCTTTATCGCTTTGCTTTTACTTGGTTATGGAATTTCGATGAACCTGATCGACATCACCTGGAAGAGTCAGCTTCAAGCTTATCTCCCGCGTTCGACTGATTACTTTGCTTTCATGGGACGTTTTTCCTTTTGGACAGGCATAATAACCATCCTTTTTATTTTAAGCACAAAAGGAATTGTCAGGCGTTTTGGTTGGTTTACGGGAGCCATCATCACACCTGTCACGATTCTTCTCACGAGCTTTCTTTTCTTTGCCTTTATTCTCTTTCAAGAGAGCCTGAATGATGTTGTAACCTTTTTCGGGGTGACATCGCTTTATATGGCCGTCATGGTGGGAGCGGTTCAAAATATCTTAAGCAAAGGAACTAAATACTCCCTTTTTGATCCCACAAAAGAGATGGCCTATATCCCCTTGAATCAGGAACTAAAAGTCAAGGGAAAAGCTGCCGTTGACGTCATTGGTGGCCGCGTGGGCAAATCTGGGGGAGGATTTATCCAGTTTATGCTCTTAACCCTCACTGCCGGAAGCCAACTCACCATCGCCCCTTATCTTTTTGGCGTCGTTGCCTTGGTGGGAGTGGCGTGGTTAGGGGCCGTGAAAGGGTTATCGAAACTTTATAATGCGAGGTTGCCCCCATGCAGCCCTTGACATCTTCACCTCTTCTCTCCATGTCTATGAAAGATTCAATTACAAAAAGAGAATGATATGATCGCATATTTATTCCCCGGACAAGGGTCTCAAAGTATCGGCATGGGCCGTGAGGTATATGATGCCTTTCGCTGTGCGCGAGATGTTTATCAAGAAGTTGATGAGGCACTCCAGCAAAACCTCACTAAAATTATCTTTGAAGGACCTGAGAATGATCTGATCCTCACAGAAAATGCACAGCCTGCGCTGATGACAGTGAGTATGGCTCTTATGCAGGTTCTGGAGAAGGAAGGCGGAATTAATCTTTCCCGGGCTGCATTTTGTGTTGCAGGCCATTCTTTAGGGCAATATTCAGCTTTATGTGCAGCTGGATCTCTCAGTCTTTCCGACACAGCTCGTCTTTTAAAGATTCGTGGCCAAGCCATGCAACGCGCCGTTCCAGTTGGAGAAGGCGCCATGGCTGCCATTTTAGGGCTTGAAATGCCCGTTATTGAAAAGATCGTCAGTGAGGCTTCTCAAGGTCAAGTGTGTGAAGTTGCCAATGATAATAGTCCCGGACAAGTTGTCATTAGTGGTCATCTCGAGGCTATTGAACGAGCCATTGAGCTTTCTAAAGAATATGGAGCAAAGCGCAGTATTCTTTTAAACGTGAGTGCACCCTTTCATTGTGCTCTGATGCAGCCTGCCGAAGAGCGGATGAGTGAGGCCCTTCAAGAGATTC